>JAFWJY010000275.1 GCA_017514525.1 Solobacterium sp.
CAGGAATGGGAACCATGGAACAATTTCTCCATGCCATACGTGCTCAAATGCCAGCAGGATAGCGCCGCCCCATAATAGTGCGGATAACCACTTCAGCTTCACCTTCATCGGGATCTTTGTTTCAACGGTGAGATCTTCCTTCTTCGCGTTCTTCGCTACTGCGGAAACGATGATTGCCTCAGCAACCGGTACGGTAAAACATGCCATATTTTTTCCTCCTTCAACGTTAAAAAAGGCATACGTTCTCTTCTGAGAAATCGCATGCCTTCATGACATACATTACAAATGACTGAAATCTTTAAACCATACTTCTGTATGGATTTGGAATGCTTCAGCATTCCTGTATTTCAAGAATACCACATTACTGTGCTTCGGAAAGCTCTTTTTTCAACTGCTCCACCGCATTGGCTACCAGCTGACCAGTTGAGAACTGAGCCGAGCCTGCAATATAGGTATCGCAGCTGCTGAACGGAATCAAAATCCGTTTTGCGGATGACTGAGCGACTGCGGCAGCTACTTCTGCGGTGATCTCACCCAGCATTGCGTCCGCAATCACAATTCCCAGCGGTCCGACAATATAATCCGCCTTCTTCACGCAGACGCGTACTGCATTTTCGCCTGTTGCGGCTTCATCCGCACCTGCTTTCAGCATTGCGCCTGTCGCTGTGACATTGGTACCGACTGCTGTAATATGCACATCCGGCAGTTCTTTCCGGATCTTTGTGATCAGCTGTTTGCCAAGGCCTCCGCCCTGAGCATCAATAATCAGAATACGCATAGTTTTCTTATCAGAACGGATGATCGGTTCTGGACTCCGTCTTTACCTTGCGAATGACAATGATGTACATCGCAATTACAAATACAGCAAATACGATCATAGCGGTATCTGAACCCAGCATTGCGCAGGAATCATAGAATGCATGCAGGGCAGCTGCGATCAGGAAGCCGGCAATCAGATTTATCTTGCATGCCTTATGACGTCCGTATACATCGAGATATTTTGCCCGGCCATAGAACGTGCCCATATAAACCGCAAACGCTGTATGTGCCGGTACTGCCAGCAACGCTCTTGAAACTGCAACCTGAAGTCCGTAATTGAAGACATAGAATACATTTTCAAAAGCCGCAAAGCCAAGCGATACCGCAACAGCGTATACAATACCGTCAAACCGGTAATTAAAGTTCGGACTATTCCAGCTGAACCATTTCAGAAAGATAAGCTTGGCGAACTCTTCCGACAGACCGATCATAACGGCGTTTGCGACAACCATGGAAAACTCGGTACGGAAGCTCATCTGATTCAGTACGCCTCCAAACACGGTTTCCAGAACAATCGCCAGCAGCGCCGCAAGAATACCGCCTCCAACCAGCTTCATTAACAGGCTGACTGGTTCACGCTCCTTACGGTCCTGTTTATAAATCAGCCACAGCAGGAATACCGCAGGAAGAATAGCAGATGCCAGATAGATTTCAGTTGATAGACTCATGCGATTATCCTCCTCGCCTTTTCTCAGTTCTCTTTCGTATGAACAAGTTCATAGAGCTTGTTTCGGGAGATTCCGGTTTCACCCGCAACCTTTTTGATGGCATCAGATTTGGAAAGACCCTGCATGATCTGATCATTTACCATATTCAGCAGTGTTCCATAATCCACGTCCTTGCGATAGTCATCTTTATTGCCATCTATCACAAGAACGATTTCTCCTTTGAAGCTGTCACACTCTTCCAGTACTTCTTTTAATGTACCGCGTATGAACTCTTCATGAACCTTTGTCATCTCCCGCGCAACACAGCATCTGCGGTCGCCTAATACCTCAAGACAGGTCTCAAGGCAGCGCCGGATGCGATGCGGTGCCTCATAGAAAACCATCGTCATCGGATAATTGCGATACTCTCTCAGCTTCTTGGCACGCTCGTTGTCTGACTGCGGCAGAAACCCGATAAACAGAAACGGCTGTACAACCAGACCGCTTGCGACAAGGGCATTCAGAAATGCGGAACTGCCGGATACCGGAACCACATTATAGCCATGGGCAGCAGCTTCACTGACCACCTTTTGACCAGGATCATTGATCAGCGGATAACCCGCATCAGAGATCAATGCGACATTCTGTCCCTGCGAAAGTAGATTCAGAATCCCCTTTGCGCTTGGATCCTCATTGAAGTTCTGGTATGCGATCAGACGATTGTGAATATCAAAATGTTTCAGCATCTGGCCGCTGGTACGTGTATCCTCACAGGCGATGACGTTGACACTGCGCAGCACGTCAATCGCACGCGGGCTCATCTCAGAAAGATTTCCTATTGGAGTCGCTACCAGATACAGCGTTGGTTTTTCGTTCTCAAAGCTTTTCTGCCGATTCATTTCTTTTCTTCCTTAGCTGCCTCTGATGCCTTTGTCCTGGAAGATTTGAAACTCCGTACGGTTACATTTGGATTCGAGGCATCAGCCGCACGTCTGTTGTGATTATTGTCACGGCGGCGATTGTTGTTATTGCTGGTGGTATTCGCCCGCTTCTGACCGCGGTTATTGGCTGAGCGATTTTCATTGTTGCGGGCAGGTGCCGGCTTCGCACGGCGCTCGGTACGCAGCGGTTTGAGATCCGCATTCTGCTGATGGGTTGTATCTTTGGATTCTGCAGAGATGCCGCGGGTCTTTTCGCTTTCACTGGCACTGAAGGCTGCCCGTGGTTCATGCACATCACGAACGCCTGGTGCCACATGACCCTGACGCTGTCCGCGGTTACCTGATTTGCGGGCAATCGCGACCCCCTTGCGGACAATGGTCTTCTCACGCAGATCATCAATTGTGATGACCTGATAGGATTCACTGTTTTCAAGGCGTGCTTCGTTCGTCATCACATTCATGGAAGTGACACGATACATCTCGCCTTCATATTCCACATGGGCTCCCATCTTAGGAAGTCCTGCAGTCAGTTCTTTATAATTGGCGTCTTCATATTTCAGACAGCACATCAGCTTTCCGCACATGCCGGAAAGCTTTTCCGTATTCAGTGCCAGCAGCTGGTTCTTCGCCATATTAATGGAAATAACATCTGTCTTTGTCTTGAAGCGTGCACAGCAGCATTCCATACCGCACAATCCAATACCGCCAACCATCTTTGCCTTGTCACGCTCACCGATCTGGCGCAGTTCAATGCGGCAGTGCAGTTTGGCACCTAAACGCTTCAGCAGCTCGCGGAAGTCAACGCGATGATCTGCCTGATAGACAAACAGAATCTTGGAACGGTCCAGCATATACTCTGCCGACAGCAGATTCATTTCCAGTACCAGATCTTTGATTTCCTCTTCACAGATCGCAAACGCATCCTTTGCGTAATCGATATTTTCTTCATAATTACGCAGATCTTCCTCATCTGCCAGACGCAGCACCGGTTTCTCCGGCTGCCTTGTTTTCTGCAGATACCGCGTGCGAATACATGCATTCTGGCAGATACCGAGCTCCATACCCTGGCTGGTTTCTACGACAACCTTGTCTCCAAGCTTGAAATCATCCCGGTTTGTGCCGAACGTATACGAGCGGCCACTGTTTCTGAACCGCACCGCTACTGCATATTCATAATGTTCCGGAGTGGGTGTATAGAGATCATCCCGCCCTCTTAACGCTTTATCCATCATTTGAAACTTCCTCCAAACGAACAATCGCCTCCGCAAAAACAAGGCTGAGGTCATTGTTTCGGTTCACGCGGTCCCGTGCTTCGGCCGCGATTTTCATCTGTTCTGACAAGACACGAATAAAATCCGCATCTCTGCGCAGGTCATTTACTGCTTTATGATACCATGCCGGTTCTGTCGCGTCATTTTTAAGTGCATCATGAAACGCCATGATCAGCAGACTGAAAAACATATTCAGCGTATCCAGATTCTCATCCCTGGCGTCTTTATACCGCACCCCTTCCCCAGCTTCTTTATCGGCTTTGGAGCGGTACCGGTACTCATAATACACAAACAGCAGGTCCCTGCTTCCTTCGACATTCAGATACTGCTTCAGCATCTTCTTTGCGGTCTGATAGCTTCGTCCGGCAGATACCTCTGCGATTTCTGAAGCACTCAGCGCAAGACTGGAGATAAAATGAACATCCTCTTCATCAAGCCCCTGCTGCTGGCAGAGCTTTTTCAGCGTCTCCTTCCCCAGCGGCTGAAACGGGATCAGAATACAGCGGGACCGGATCGTTGGCAGGATGCGCTCCACATTATCAGCCGTCAGAATTGCATACACATTGTCTGCCGGCTCCTCCAGAAACTTCAGCAGACCATTCATCGCACCCAGGCTGGAATTTTCCGCATGGGAAATGACATATACCTTGCGCCCGGATGCGGTGGATGCGGTGTGCGAAAAACGGCGCTGAATCTCATCGACTTCTTCCTTTTTGATCGCTTCTTTCCGATTTCCATTTAAGTAAATGAAGTCACTGTGGTCGCCATGATAGATCTGAGCCGCAGTCGCACGTACCGCTTCACTTGCGTCTGTTTCCTTTAACAGCCCATTGGAATCTGTCATAATGCTGGCCGCAAATAATCGTGCGGCTTCTTCCTTTACAGATCCCTTTGGCCCATGAAAAAGATAGGCATGAAAAACACTTTCGTTTTTCAATGCCGTATCGAGCTGTTCAAACACCGGCGAATCCTGAAACAAGGAGTAGAACATTTCCCGTTCACGAAGCTGTTCTGAATCATCCTCATCCCGCTGCCGTTCCTGTTCAATCGCTTCTTTGTCTTTGGCTGTCAGTTTTACTTTAGTCGCCATCGATAATTCCTTTCACAATCCGGAATGCGTTCTCAATGACTTCTTCCTTTGGTCTGGAGGCATCAATGACGATCATGCGGTCCCGATTGGCTTCCAGCACGTTCTGATAGCCCCTGTATACCGCCTCATGAAACGCCTTGCTTTCCTGGTCCATGCGGTCTGTCTCCCGGTGATTGGCCTGTATTCGTTCCAGTCCAAGCTCTGCCGGCATATCCAGGAAAATTGTTTTCTCCGGCATGATGCAATCGATTGCAAACCGGTTGATCGCAAGCACTTCCTCTGCTCCGATGCCTCTTGCGTAGCCTTGATAGGCAATGGAGCTGTCCACAAACCGGTCACAGATGACATGTGTGCCGTTTTCCACATTCGGCAGAATAATTTCTACGAGATGCTGGCGGCGGCTTGCCGCATATAAAAGTGCTTCGCATCTGGCATCCATCGCCGTATTCTTCGGATCCAATATGATATCCCGAATGCTCTCCGCAATTGCGGAACCACCCGGTTCTCTTGTATAGCGCACGGAATAACCCGCTTTGTTCAATCGTTCGCAGACAGCTTTGGAAACGGTTGTTTTTCCACTTCCATCCGGCCCTTCGAATGTAATAAATTTCCCTTTTGTCATACCGTGATTATAGCACGTAGAAGACAGCGCTCTGCGGCTTCCTGGCTGTGAACGGCCTATTGGAAGCAGACCAAAAAAGCTGATCTCCACGGGAAATCAGCCAGTCGTATTGTTTAGGCACGAAACACCATTATTTGGTTTCCGCTGTCTGCTCCGGTACTGGAGTAGACCCGGTAAACTCCTCGTAGGAAGGCGTATCGCACATGGTCAGGCTCAGGATCATAAGCACCAGAATAATAAATGTCATTGAACGCTTTAAGGATTGTTCTCTCTGTCGTATTTCGCTGTTGGACAGCTGCGGTTTTTCAAATAGTTTCATGATCGAAGTTCCTTTCCATTTTCAATTCTGTCGTTGCGCCTGTTACCCAAGCATCTGTTCCAGTCCCTGATGCAGGACTTCCATCATCTGGTCAGCTTCTTTGGCATTCGCAGCCTTCACTCCGTAATAAACCTTGATCTTTGGCTCCGTACCGGATGGACGAATGCAGCACCAGCCGTTTTCCAGTTCATAATACAGCACATTGGAAGCCGGCAGGCCTGTTGGAGTCTTTGTTCCATCCGCTGCAGTACATATGCCGCTTTGATAATCCCGTACCGCAGTGACTGCCTGGTTTCCTACCTGTTTTGGTGTATGACTGCGCAGCTGCTTCATCTTGTCCTGCATGTACTGAACGCCCGCTTTCCCTTTATGGATTGCGACCATCAGGCCTTCACGATAGTAGCCATAAGACTGATACAGCTCTTCCATCGCATCAACCAGCGTCATACCGCGGCTCTTATAATACGCCGCCGCGTCGCCTATGAGCGCTACCGCGCACTGGGCGTCTTTATCCCGGACATAATCGCCGCTGAGAATCCCCAGACTTTCTTCAAATCCGAATACAAATGTTTTATCCCCGGTCTGTTCAAACCGGTGAATCGCTTCTCCGATATATTTGAAACCCGTCAGGACTTCCTGCAGCTCACAATGGTATCGCGCCGCAATTGGCTCGGCCATCCGGCTGGAGACGATTGTCTTCATCCCGACGCCATGTTCAGGAATCAGTCTCCGCTTCTCCTGCTCCGCCAGCACATAATTCATGAGCAGTATGCCAATCATATTCCCGGTAAAGGAAACATACGCTCCGGTATTACGGTCTTTTACATACATCCCGATCCGGTCTGAATCAGGATCTGTTGCCATCACTATATCGCCATCAACACTTCTGGCAAGTTCCATTGCCTTATCCCAGGCTTCCTCTTCTTCCGGGTTCGGTTTCCGGCAGGTTGTAAAATTGCCATCCGGCTGTTCCTGTTCTGTTACCACAAACAGATTGGTAAAACCCATGGATTTCAAAAGCTCCTGCACCGGTACATTTCCGGCTCCATGCAGGGGTGTATAAACAATGCGGATCTCACCAGCATGCGCCTTCAGTGTCTCCTTATTCAGTAATACGGATCGTACCGCATCGAGATACTGCTGATCCATCGTTTCATCCAGCATCTGAAACAGTCCCTGTGCTTCCGCTTCTGATTTTTCCATATAACGGGCTTCCGTCAAAGGCACTTCAGATGCGTAACGCATGATGTTTTTATCATGCGGCGGAGTAATCTGTCCGCCATCTTCCCAATACACCTTAAAGCCGTTATATTCTGCCGGGTTATGACTTGCGGTAATCGCGATACCTGCAATCGCATGCAGGGACCGGATCGCATAGGAAAGCTCCGGTGTCGGGCGCAGGGAATCAAACATCCAGGTTTTGATTCCATTCGCGTTCAGACACAGCGCTGCTGCTTCAGCCATTTCCGGACTGTTATGCCGGCTGTCATAAACCAGTACAACACCCTGATCCTGCCCGCCGGTGGAACGAATATAATTGGCAAGTCCCTGCGTTGCCTTGCGTACTGTATAGATGTTCAGCCGGTTAGTGCCAGCTCCCATCAGTCCGCGCATTCCGCCGGTTCCAAATTCCAGGTCTTTATAGAAACGGTCTTCCAGTTCCGCTTCATTGCCGGCTAAAGACCGCAGTTCTTCTTTTGTCGATTCATCAAAGTAAGCGGAGTGCATCCACTCCTGATACCTGACTGCTGTGTTATTCTCCATCTTCTTCTCCTTCCGGAGATTTATTCATCAGTTCATCAAATACCGGCACCAGCTGGTCGCATACCACTCTGGCAGTCACAGCCAGGCCTAAAAATCCCCAAATATACAGAACATAGACAAATACCGCCGGAACAACCAGAAACAGAACAATCATATAGCTGTTCATGATCAAAACGATCAGGCTTTCCCGCAGATTCATAACCATCAGCTTCATGGCGTTTGTCATCATTGCGAAAAACCCATTGTCAAACTGTGCAAATAATGGAATCGCCCAGCCAAACCAGGTGATCACAATAATCACTGCACCGCTCAGTAAACCTATGGCCACCATGTTATCGTCATAGGCAAATGCAATATACCCAGACAGGATCAGCACAAAGCTCACAACCATGACGATGGTATAAGGAATACTCTTCACAAAGTTCTTTCCAAAGAAGCGAAAGAACGGCTTTACCACTTCATCCTCATCTCCACGCACGATCTTCAGCATCACCGAATAAAGTGACGCCAGTGAATCTGCGATCGTAAGAACAGGAATACAGCAGATCAGACATAAAAAATTCAGAATCAGCAGATTGGCTGCTTTCGTAAAGAATGTGATTCCAGGCACGGTCTTAGTTGGTTTCTTACTCATGTTTCTCTCCAGTAACGCTTATTATACCGTAACAAAAGGTGCTGCAGATACAGCACCCTCACTTCTCAGTCTGCGTAATCGCCGCCTTCAACTCCGAAATACTCTTCAAATGTATAGAATTCATCGACATTATAAATCTCTGTCGCGTAGTCTACCCCGATATAGCGGTAATGCCATGGCTCATATGCATAACCGGTGATATCCTGTTTTCCCTTTGGATAACGCATGATAAATCCGTACTCATGCGCATGGTTACGCAGCCAGATGCCGCTGTCCGTTGTTTCGAAGTTCTCGTTAAAGTTGATTCCATTCATGGAGCCATCCTGTTCCACGAAGTCCGCAGCCAGTCCGGTCTGATGATCGGAATAGCCAGGTCTCGAACTGATGGTATCCGCTGTCTCACTGCCATAGCTTGCGCTGTAGTTGTTGTAGAGAGAGCGCTGATAATCCTCTCCCCGATAGGCACTGCTTATCTTAAGCGTAATTCCTTCCGCAGCTGCAGCCTGCGCCATCTGGGCTATTGCCTCTGCAGCAGGTGCCCGCATTGTGCAGTGCTGCGTCGTTGCGATATCAGGCTCAACAAGATCCGCAGGTACATAGCCGTCCGGCAGTTTGTGTTTCTTATTGGCAACGATAAGGAAACTGTCTGTATCTGTGAATACAGATGGATCAATCTGCGGTTCTTCCTCCACAGGTTCAGCTGTCACCTCCGCTTCAATCGGCTCCTTGGAAGCTTCCGGCTCCACTGTTTCCACAACCGGTTCAACCGGCTGTTCTGTTTCCGGTTTTCCTCTCAGCAACCCAAATAAACCGACTCCCAAGAGAATCAGAAGCAAAACCAGTACAACAGATAACAGACTTCTCATTGATCTTTACTCCTTGAACGCTTCAATACGTTTCAGCATTGGCAGTATCAGCCAGCCGATAATTACCGCAACCAGTTCTCCGATTGCGACCTGTACGCCATAGATCACTGACATGGTAGGGATGTTATCCGGATTCAGCATCCAGGCAAGCTCCAGTCCGACAAATACTCCATTGAACAGAACCGGCATCAGAAGGGACAGCAGAGGAACTCCCTTGACCTTCCGATCCCTGAACTTGTACGTGCATACTGCTGCCAGAAAGGTTGCCAGTGTTCCGACGGCGATGTCGATCGGTCCAGTGGTACCCATGTGCACGCCAATCAGATTGGACAGAAAGCATCCAATCGTCAAAGAAATGATCGAAGGCTGCCAGATCAGTGGAAGCACGGTCAACGCTTCCGAGATCCGCACCTGGATCGGCCCGTAGGATAACGGGGCAAGTACCAGCGTTACAACGGTATACAGTGTCGCAACCATTGCAATCTGGGCATAATGCTTTGTTTTCATTACAGTTGTCTCCTTATTTTGGGTATACGTCGGGTAGCCGCTACCGACGACGGTTCTTCAAACCGCATCACCCATTATATCGGTTTTGTTTGTAAAGAAAACAATTACTTTTGAGCCAGATGCATCAACGCATCTTTAATGATGGAAGCACTGTGATTCGCTGCTTCATCTTCGATCTGCTCGTATGTCTTGGAAGATTCCTCGTTTGCCTTATCTGAAATAAACCGCACGATCACAAACGGAATCTGGTTGACCCAGGCGGTATGCGCGATGGCAGTTCCTTCCATCTCAACGCAGAGTCCGTCAAAGGTATTCTTAATGGCGTCTTTTTTGGCCTGTTCCATGACGAAGCAGTCTCCACTGACAACTCTTCCGAAATAGACATGAATATCGCCTGCGGCACGTTTTACCGCCGCTTCAAGTTCGCTGCGGAACGCTTCATCTGCCGGAAATGCATAGGTCTTCATCAGCGGCACCTGTCCTGGCTGATAGCCAAAGAATGTCGCATCCATATCGTGATAAACCGCATCGGTTGACAGCACAACATCACCGATATCGATTCGTTCATCCAGTGAACCGGCAATACCGGTATTGATGATATGCGTTACCGCAAACCGGTCAATCAGGATCTGCGCGCAGATTGCCGCATTGACTTTGCCAATGCCGGACTGCACCAGCACGACCTGTATCCCATGGATCGTTCCTTCACAAAAGTCCATCCCTGCAACGGAGGTTACTGTCTTGTTTTCTATGCATTCGCGCAGAAGTCTGATTTCCTGCGCCATGGCTCCGATAATTCCGGTTTTCCGCTGTGTCATATTCTCTTACCTGCCTTGAATTCCTTGATCAGAAATGTCATCGCTACCGTCTTGGCATCATCCACTTCGCCGGAAAGAATCTTTTCTGTGATTTCATCCAGCGTCAGTTTGCTCAGATTGATGTTTTCATCGGCATCCAGATGCTGACCTACATATTTGCCCTGCCGTGCGTAATACAATTCAATTACTTCCGTATCATAGGCAGGCGTCGGAACCAGAGAGCCAAGTCTTACAAAGTCTTCTCCCTCATAACCGGTTTCTTCAACAATTTCCCTTCTGGCAGTAGTCAGCGGATCTTCTCCCGGTTCTTTTTTTCCGGCTGGGTATTCCAGCATGATTTTTTCCTGTCCATAGCGCCATTGCGTGACGAAGAAGAATTTTCCTTCTGCGTCCTCTAAAGCGATTCCTACACCGCCCGGATGCACGACTACTTCGCGCGGCGCTGTCGAACCATCCGGAAGCTGTGCTTCATCCAGACGTACTTTGATGATATGACCGTCATATACGGTTGTCTGTCTGATCGTTGTTTCCCGAATCTCATCCATTGTCTGTTTCCTCCAGCGATACCCGCTTCAGTTCTCTCAGCAATACGATCTCCCGTGATTCATGCTGGTTTTCAATACAGGTCTGCAGGGTCAGCAGCTTATCGTCTGTACTCAGCTCTACACCGGTACTGAAATACTCATAACGCTTGATATTGGACTTATACAGCTCCATATACTCCTCGTCATACTCCAGCAGGTTGTATTCAATTCCATACATGCAGTACTGTACACCATCCACTGTCTCCAGCGGAGCTTCATACACACTGGCAATTTCATAGTAGCGAATCTCATCCTTCAGGATCAGTGACACATATTTGTTTTCTTCGTAGATATTTGGATCCTTCAGGAAATCCAATGAAGAAAACGCCAGGGTGCGATCCGGATTCTTGCTTGGATACACATAGTGGCCATAAATAATGGTGTTCTGTTCCGGTTCGCTGAGATTATTCCGGCTGTCCAGGGTAATCGAACCATAGGACAGATATTCATGCGTTTTCCAGTCCCGATACAGGTAATAGTCTTCTGTTTCACCCTGTACGACTGGTTTATGAATCAGTCCGCTCTTAAAATGAAGCAGCGCTTTAACATCCCCATTGACTGCCTGATCCTCTTCCAGCTCCTCTCGGAAGGAAGTCAGTTCTTCTTCACTCAGTTCATATTCTTCTTTCGGCTCAGGTGTCGGTTCCACAGTCGGCTCAGGCGTCACCGTTTCCGGTGTTACGACAGGTTCCTCTTCGACGGGCTTCTGCCCGCAGGAAATCAGCAGTACAGATACCGCTGCGGAAAGTACTATTTGTTTGATCTTCTTTGTTTCCATCAGGGCAATTATAGCGTTAATCGCCGCCAGATAAAAAAGAAAACGCCATACCGTGTTGGTACAGCGTTTATTCAGACTGATTGTTAAGTCAGAGAATCGGAATCCGAATCGTACAGTCGCTCAGCGGCCATGTGCTGCAGGCATGAATATAACCGAACTGCTTGTCTGCCTTTCTTCTTCCATCTCCTTCCGGAGCCACAAATACATCACCCTTCACAAGCTCTGTACGGCAGAAGCCGCACGCACCGGAACGGCAGCGGGAATTGTTTTTAATGCCAGCGCGTTCCATCGCAACTGTGATTGGTTCTCTGGAATCAGCATCAATAACATCTTCCTGGATACCGCGCAGGACGGTAAGCTTAAAGGTTTTTGGCGTGAAGTCTTTCGGATAGCCTTCTGCTGCAGTCACATCACGCGGTGCGCCGAATACTTCCATGCGAATCCTTCTTGCCGGCACATTCAGCGCATCCAGTTCACCTTTGACAAAGTGGTACATCGGCAGCGGCCCGCATACAAAATAGGTGGTATCCGGCTGGGAATACTTTTTGATGATGTCACGGGACAGGAAGCCCTTTTCGCCTTCGTAATCCTCTTCTCCGCTGATGACATTCACAAATTTCACTTTATCGGAATGAATGGCGTTCAGCTGCTGCTCGAGAATGATATCCTTCGTGGATACGGAACCATACAGAATCGTAAGATTCATATCCAGTGTTCCGTGTTCTATTTCCTTTGCCATGGCATAGAAAGGCGTAATTCCGCTTCCCCCTGCCAGGGCCACAACATTCTTCGCATCGCGCAGCGGTTCGTAATAGAACTCACCAAATGGCAGATGTGCTGTGAACGTATCGCCCGCTTTGACATTGGCATAAATCCAGTTTGCCGCAAAGCCGCTGTCTGGTTTGCCGTTGCGGAATGTCAGCTGGAAGAACGGATGTTCTCCAGTACGTGCTTCAAACGGGGCGCTGGAGATGGAATACGGCCGGGTTGTCAGCGTATCGCCAATCTTCAGATCCAGCGAACAGTACTGACCTGCCTGAAATGGCGGCAGCTTGTCTCCTTCAGTCGCCTCAAACGTAAACCGGCGTGCCGTCGGCGATACATCCTCGACCTTTGTCACAACCACATGCGTGACCTTCGGATGGAGCTCATTCGCTACTTCTTTGATGTGGTCCTTGTATATGTTATCCGGACTGCCGGATTCAATTAGTTTCCGGCGGGCATTGGTGACACGGTTCGCACCAAGAACATCTTTCAGAAATCCAAAGACTTTCATTTCGCTGCCTCCTTTGCCATCTCTTCCAGAATGATCTTGGAAGCGATGCGTCCGTTATTGATATTGCAGGCCATGCCATCACCAACCAGCTGATGGCTTGCGCAGCCAACCAGACCCTTGATGTACTGTTCCCGTTCTACATCTTCCAGACGTCCGACGACCGAGTTGTCCATGGAGTGCTGGTAACCATAGATGCCGCCCTGATACATGCCGGTATAACGGGCAATGGTCATCGGAGATTCGATTTCAATCTCAACGATATGATCCAACAGATTTACGCCAAGATGAGCATTGACCTGTTCAATCATCTTTTTGGCAATCGAACGCTTCATCTCGTAATAGTTGTCCGCATTGACATCGTCGAATGCCTCCGGCAATGGCAGGTTTGTGATGGAAAGACTGGTCATTCCCTCCGGTGTGCACTCAGGATTTGCGTAGTTCAGACAGATTGTCGTGACATAGCTCCATCCATCGTGTTTCTTTCCTTCCGCCCAGAACACATCCGTGTCAAACGGCACTTCACTGGAGAAGACGGAATAGGATTTGATATTCAGTTCTTCCGGCTTCCGGTCCAGCAGCATAACTACCGAGAAGTTGGTTACAGACATCGGCATCGCATTCGCATACTTTCTTGCCTGTGCCGGGACTTCCGACTGCGGTTCAATCATGGTTCCGTATACCGTATTCGGATACGGTGCACTTGCGATATAGCGGGCATGGATCTCATCTCCGCGGGACGTACGTACGCCATAGACATGGCCATCCTTCACAAGAATCTTTTCCACGTTCTGGCAGTATTCATACTGCACGCCCATTTCTTCACAGCGCTTCTGCATCGCCAGTGCCATCTCATGTGAGAAGCCTCTCGCGACAAAGCTTCCGCCTTTCATATAGTCGGCCATCAGGAATGCATAGATCGTAAACGGCAGCGTGCTCAGCGGCTGACCGACATAGATCCAGTACGCAGCCAGAATCTTCTTGACGCTTTCCGGAAGATGGAATGCGTTATCAAGTACTTCCTTTGCGGAATAGCCCGCTGTCTTGACCAGCTCTTCATGCTGCAGCAGCATCTGCAGCTTGGACAGCGTATGTTCATTCAGATAGAGCGTGGATTCATACACTTTCAGGCACAGCTCAAGAAGACGGTTGACCTCTCCCTTTGTGCCAGGATACTTCGCTTCGATCTCATCAGCGCATACCCAGGTGCCATCTGCCCTTCTTCCGGCATGCAGTTCAATGTCAATGTTGTCTTTCGGAGAAAACAGCTCATACGCTTCCGGAACACGCAGCCAGTCAATCGCCACTTTCATTTCATCCAGGTACTGGCGGATGTAAAGCGGATCGTCCGTCGGACCAAGTGACATCATTTCATGCAGGGTCGCTTCCATCTCAATGCCATTGCGTACAAAACTGGTCGCAACACCGCCCGGCAGATTATGCCGTTCGAGTACGAGTACGGATTTGCCCTCGCTGGCAAGACGCATCGCACAGCTCATACCCGCCAATGCGCCGCCAATGACAATCACATCATAATTATCTTTGTAGAACGCCATAGGTTCTCCTTTCTGGTTTAACCACAAATATTATAAGCCGTTATTTCCTGAAAGCGCTCACAGTTTTCGTAAATATCATTGTTTTATGCTGTTTTCAAAGATACACTGAACTTAACTGGATTGTGGTCAAACCAAAAGTGGAGGAAGTATGGATATCGGTATTATTGAAGCCCCTACGGTAAAACAGCTGTTTATTGAAAAGATCGCCGGCATGATTCTGAGCGGCGAACTGAAACCCGGCGATAAACTGCCCAGCGAGCGTGAGCTTGCGGCGCAGGCACGCATTTCCAAGTCTGCCGTACATTTTGCGATGGCAGAGCTGGAGCGGCTTGGATTTGTAAAAACAAATGCACGGCATGGTACATATGTCTGTGATTACGCAAAAACCGGCAACATTGATACCTTAAGCCTTCTGATTCACTTCAACAATGAAAGCTTCCTTGACCGCGAACATATGAAAGACATGCTGGAAATGCGCATCGCGATTGAAGGAAAGGCGGTAGAGCGCCTCGCCTCAACGCTGACCGAAGATTCTGTTGCGATGCTGGAAGAGGATATCCTGCAGGCTGAAAAGACAGCAGAAGAAAAAGCGGATCTGCGTTCCCTGGCATTATGCTTCTTTGATTTTCATCACGATATCTGTTTTGCGTCCGGCAACTTTATTCTTCCGCTCCTGTTCAATTCTTTTCGTTCCGTTACAATCACCTATTGGGAACATGCCATCCGGCTGTTAGGAAAAGATGTCTGTATCCAGCTGATGAAAGATCTGCTGGATGTTCTGAAGAAAAAGGATGCCAAACGCTCTGTTGATTTTCTGCAGGAACAGTTCCGAATGTTTCTGAAGATGACTGCCAATCATTAATCAGTCGTTATTGGAAGATACCTGTACGCATGTCATTCCATCAAAAAAGCTCAGGGTCATTGATCAATCCCTGAGCTTTTGTGTCGTTTAATACCGCAGTTCTTTCCCCAGATCAGAAGAAACGCTCTACGAGTTCTCTGGAGTATTCAGCCGTTTCATCCATGTCGCCGAAGGACATAATTTCACCGGCATAGTAAGTATCATACTTACCCTGCATTGCCTCAACATCATCATACCAGCCAGCCGCATAGTCATCAGAGAATACATGCGGGAAGTAGTACCAGCTCTGCTCGTTGACTACATTTGTGGCAGGATTCTTCATGATCTTGAGATCTTCAAGAACTGTCTGTTTGCATTCTTCATATGGAATCTCAGCAGAGTTCTTGTGCTTACGCAGCGCATAAGTTGTGATGACCTGATCCTTGGTATCTCTCCATCTTCTGTAGTAAACCATCAGATGGCCGAGACGATCCGGTGTCATGTTATCGAATACATAGTAGGAAATCTCCGGATGATCTTCCGGACGTGTTTCTACTGCCAGAACGTCATACCGTTCATATTCGATCTTGCTGAAGTACTTGGTTTCATCTTCACGTGCATCCGCATAGTTCGGGAAATACTGCAGCGGTGCTGTAACGATGAGCTTGTCATATTCTTCCACTTTACCGTTGACGGTTACATAGACCTTGCCATCCTTACGCTCGACCTTTGTGATGTCGCTGTTGAGACGTGCCTGATGCTTGAGATGATCATTCAGACTTTCCCAGATGAACCGTGTTCCGTTTTTCCATGTCCAGAGGTTGATGCGGACGAAGTTCATGCAGGTCTGGAAATCGAGATACTTCAGGACATACGCTGCCGGAATTTCATCAAAGTAGCCATAACCGAAGGAAGTGAATGGGCCAATCCAGACGTCCTGTGTGAGTTCAACATGATTCAGCTCGCACCAGTCTTTGAACGGCATCGCAAGATCCTTCAGGTTTTCGTTTGTTCCGCTGATTGGTTCACGCTCCGGAGTAACAGCGAAGCCATCATAGCGACCCTGGGCAACACCACGGTGTCCGTTGACATCGTATCCCTTGTATTTTGTCTCAAGAATACGGCCCATTTCTGTGATCTGCTTCTTCATCTTCAGAAGACGCGGAATTTTCAGGATGTTCTTTTTCGGTTCAAACGGTTCGATAACGTTACCATTCTTATCCTTGTAGTTGCGGTTGAGCTGAGGTCCGTCGTGTGTAATACCGCAGAACTCTTCAACATCGTGAACAGCATAGTAAGAAGGAACGCCCATGATTGCGCCCATTTCATAACGTCTGCCGTTATAGTGAGGGCTGTGGCACTTGCCACCTACATGATCATTCTTCTCGAGAATCGTGTAGTTTTCATAACCCTTTTTCTCGAGGTACATCGCAGCAGAAAGACCAGCAGGGCCACCGCCGATAATACAGATTTTTACGTTTTTATCCATTATTATCCTCCGTATAAATCATCTGTTTCTGAAATCATTATAATCACATCCGAAGCAGTTTGCGACAAAAATTACAGCGCTTACATTATTGTGGTCAAACCAGAAACCAGCATCCGCTCAACGGAATGATTTTCCCTTTTTAACACCCATTTTATGTTGACGGTAATTTCTCTGCTTTTTTATAATTTAAGTGGTTAAACCACTGTTTTCAGGCAGGATTCATGCGTATTGCCAAAGCGGCTTACACATGGACAAATCAATCATACAAGGAGAACAACCATGCCAAGAGAAGTGAATCCACGTATTCATGTCAATGAACGTGATTTTCCTACGTTTGATTATCACTGTGATGATCCGGAGAAGAAAGAGCTCGTGATGAAGCTGGCGCGAATGATTACGGATAATATTCCGCGCAAGCTGCCGGGCGGCATGCATGAGAATCATATGGATTTCTGGATTCTCGACCGCATGTTAACCAAGGAAGAAGTAAAGTTCATGCTGAGCTTCCGCAAACGCCGCGTTGGCCGTACGACCAAAGAACTTGCCGCATGGAACAACATGAGTGAGGAAGATGCACAGACAATTATCAATCATTTACTGTGGATCGGTATCCTTGAGCAGAACCGTGACAATGCCGATCAGCACATACAGTACTGCATTCCAAAGTGGGTTGTAGGAAGCGGTGAATACATGGTTGAACACCCTACCCTTGCGGATGATTTCCCGGAAGTCGCAACGATGTTCAACTTAGCACCCCAGGAACCGCTGGAGTTTGCCGCAAAGCTTGTTCCTCCGGGAGGTGCCGGCATCGGTATGCATGTCATTCCGGTTGAAAAGGCAATCGAAGCGGAAAGCCAGTCTGTTTCCGTAGAGCACCTGTCCCACTGGCTTCAGAAGTACGACAAGTTCTGCACCATGGTCTGCGCCTGTCGTAAAGCACAGCGCATCCGCGGTGAAGGTGTTGGCGACATAGAAGGATACATGTGCATTGGTGTTGGTGATATTGCAGAATTCCTGGTCACTTCCGGAAAAGATGCGCATTACATCACCCGTGAAGAAGCGATGGAAATCATCGAGCGTGCAGAACGAAAAGGCTATGTACACCAGATTACCAACCTTGATGGTCCAAACCGCATTGTCGGCATCTGCAACTGCTCTCCGGGAAGCTGTTATGGTCTTCGCACCAGTCAGCTGTTCAACACTCCGAACATGAGCCGCAGTGCCTATCGTGCTCATGTTGATACAGAGAAATGCGTCGCCTGCGGTAAATGCGTTGAAGTATGCCCTGCCGGTGCCGCAAAACTTGGTCAGAAACTCTGCCGTGCAAATGGAAGCCGGGTGATGTATCCGCTTCATGAACTTCCGGATGACAACATCTGGGGTGAAGATAAATGGGATCCGGATTACCGTGATCATAACAAGATCAACTGCTATGACACCGGTACCTCCCCCTGTAAGACTGCCTGCCCTGCCCATATTGCCGTACAGGGTTATATCCGCATGGCAGCGGAAGGCCGCTATGAGGATGCGGTACGCCTGATCCGTCAGGATAATCCATTCCCTGCGGTCTGCGGCGCTGTCTGCAACAAGCGCTGTGAAGATCGCTGCACCCGCGGCCTGATTGACAAACCTGTTGCCATTGACGAAATCAAGAAATTCCTCTGCCAGTATGAAGTCAAAAATCCGGATGCGTTCGTCCCGATCTGTGACAACATGGATGGCAACCAATGGGATGATTATAAGATTGCGATCATCGGTGCCGGTCCTGCCGGTTTATCCGCAGCTTACTGGCTTCGCTCGGAAGGCTATCCGGTAACCGTATTTGAACGTGAATCCAGACCCGGCGGAATGCTGATGAACGGCATCCCGAACTTCCGTCTGGAAAAGGATCTTCTCAATGCGGAAATTTCTATCGTTGAGAAGATGGGCGTTGAATTCAAATGCGGTGTTGAAGTCGGAAAAGATGTCACGCTTCAGCAGCTTCGCGATCAGGGCTATAAGGCATTCTATGTCGCAATTGGACTTCAGGGCGGCCGCATGGCTGGTGTTCCCGGGGAAGATGCAACAGGCGTAGAAAGCGGTGTTTCGTTCCTGCGTCGGATCAATCAGGACCAGTCTATCCGCCTGGATGGCGATACTGTTGTAGTTGGCGGCGGCAATGTCGCAGCTGACGTTGCCCGTACGGCGCTTCGTGCTTCTGATGGCAAGGTATTTATGGTCTGCCTCGAACAGCGGGATCAGATGCCTGCCGCAAAAGATGAAATCAAAGAGGTTGAAGAAGAAGGTATTGAAATCATCAATGGGTATGGCCCGATGGAAATCAAAAAAGAAGGCGATGTGGTAAAAGCCATTGTCTTCAAGAAGTGCACCAGTGTATTTGATGCGGATGGCCGTTTCAATCCACAGTATGATGAAAACGACACCGTAACCATAAAGTGCTCCAATGTACTGATGTCCATTGGCCAGAGTGCAGAATGGGGCGATCTGCTGAAAGGTACCAAAGTGGAGCTTAACCGCAACGGTACTGCGATTGCGGATAAAATTACCTATCAGACCGCTGAACCGGATATCTTTGTTGGCGGTGATATCTATCATGGCGCCCGTTTCGCAATTGACGCAATTGCGGAAGGCAAACTCGGTATGGTTTCCATTAACCGTTTTGTCCATGAAGGACAGTCCCTGACCATTGGACGTGACCTAAGAGAATTCATCGAGCTCAATCGTGATGACATTCGCGTGGAATCCTATGACAATGCCGATCGTCAGACACCGGGCATTCGTTCCGGCAAAGCTTCCGAAACCTTCGACGATCTGCGTGAGGCGCTTACAGAAGAACAGGTTGAAACTGAGGCAAAGCGCTGTCTGAAGTGCGGTGCCACCAAAGTTGACTACAACAAGTGCATTGGCTGCGGCCTTTGCACGACGCGCTGTGAATTTGATGCGATTCATCTGTCCCGTGATATACCACATGCGGCAGATATGCATACCGCTGAAGAGATGATCAAATGTGTCGGTCCATATGCCTTAAAACGCGGTATTAAAATTCTCAAGAAGAAGATTACCGGTAAATCCGATTATCCATCTGAGCATTGATTCGTTTTTCAAAGCACCTGACCTGTGCTTTTCTGTAAAAGGTCAAGCGGTCTTTTACTTTTATGGTATTTTATAGATACAGGAGTTATAGATAATTATGCTTGATGTTAGACGAACCGAAGAAAATAATGTCATCACATTTCATGTGAAAGGGCGCATCGACTCCGATTCTGCCAAGGAGTTTGAAAACTGGATATTTGAAGAAAAACTGGATGGCGCTGTTGCGGTCATTCTTGATTTCCAGGAGATGGACTTCATTTCCTCGGCCGGCCTGCGCGTTCTGCTTACACTCAGGAGACGGCTTCCTAGCACAACTTCCATTGAAGCGCATCATGTCAATGCGGCAGTACAGGAAGTATTTGATCTGACTGGTTTTGCGGATATTGTTACAGTAAAGGATTCTGTTGTCGCAACACAAAAATTCAGCGCCGTGTTCTTTGACGTTGATGGTACACTGCTTTCCCACGCAACCGGCAAAGTTCCGGAAAGTGCCCGTGAAGCGATTCGCAAACTTCGCGCAAATGGAATTCATGCGATCATCTGTACCGGAAGAGATCTCGTTGAGCTTGAGAAGCTTCCTCTGATGGATCTGCCATTTGATGGGTTCCTGACTCTGAACGGAAACCTCTGCCTCGATGAAAACAAGAAGCTGTTTGCCGGCAATGAAATTGATCCGGGTGAAGTAGATATTCTGGTGCGTATCTTTAAGGCCAGTAAGATTCCATTTGTATTGATTGGTGAGAAGAACCGCTACATCAACTATGTCGATGACATTGTCATTGATACACAGGCCAGCACGCAGGGAACCATCCCTGATATCGGTGAGTACAAAGGCGAAAAGATTTATCAGTGCCTTGCGTTTGTAAAATCAAAAGAACGCCTGATGCTTGAAAATATGCTCGATGAATGCATTATTACAAGCTGGAACGAAACCGGAATTGACATTATCTCGAAACATGGCGGAAAGGCAAGCGGCCTGGAAAAATTCATCAAACGCTATGATCTGCTGAGAGGTGAAACGATGGCATTTGGTGATGGAGAAAATGACATTGATATGATTCGCTATGCCGGCGTCGGAGTTGCGATGGGAAATGGCATCAAGTCTTTGAAATCCGCTGCGGACTACATTACAACTGACATTGATGATGATGGCGTTGCCAACGCATTGAAACATTTCGGACTGATTGATTGAACCAATTAATCAAAACAGGAGATATTCTCAGCCGAGAATGAATCTCCTGTTTTTTTCATGCGGGTATTTTTCTGGCGAGCGAGGCATTCTTGTATTCCGCTTCCTCTGTCACATCGCGGATTACCTTCAGCCCATCCGGTATATCAACCACTTCATCAGCACTGTTCAGTTCAATCTCCATAATTGCCCGATCTTTCCAGAATGGATAGACATCGACCTCATAATAACGGGAGTGCCAGGTCAGGCAGTACCTTGTCTTCCGGATCGGATTGAGTTTCGGGTCCGCCTGATTCAGCAGCATCTCATATTCGCCCTTACGCAAGCGCTTCTCGATTACAATTCTCTCAGTAGCGGTTTTGGGTTTCTTTGATTTCAGGAAGAACAGATAACTGCCGTTTTCCCCTCGCTTGCGAATTCTTACTTCTTCCCCTTCCGGTGCCAGCAGGTAAGTCTGCTTGATTTCTACCTTATGGCAGTACGGCAGGCTTTCCAGCCATTCGATATCCGGATATTCAATCAGGAACTTGCGTTTCATTTCAAGCGGTACTGTGGTGCCGAGGAAGGACGTGATTTCCTTAATCAGATTTTTCAGTTTGGTTTCAAAACTTGTCGAGTTATTGATCACTCTGAAATGCGGGTGTCCGGTCCATGCGGCGATCAGCCGATTATCCAAATCAATCGCATCCTCCGGTGATTCATGGCGGGCTAAATTGTTTTCCGTCGTGTAGAAATCGATTGCGCCATTTGCGGCAGATACCATATGAAAAACCGCATCATAGCTATCTCGCAGTTCCACTTCTGTTTTCCCGATTGCTTTCTGGACCTGTTTAAATTCTTCTTCCGTCATATAAGCACGGTTATCCATTGCGCCGCGATCACACACCACCAGTATCTTATCTTTGGGCATTGTGGAAGCAGCACGTTCAAAGGCTTTTTCCTTATACAGCTGCAGTTCCATTTGGATCATCTGATAATCCAGATTGGTTCCACAGGTCCATGGCGCAACCCCTCCGGTAATCAGTTCCGTTGCGGTTTCCGGCACAAACAGCACGGTATAACCCAGCGCTGTAATCTTATTCTGAATCCAGCTGAGTGCAGTTGTCTTACCTGCGCATGGCCCACCCGTTATTACTATTTTTTTTATTTCCATGAGGCTTTCTGTCTCCTGTGAGATAACTATAATTCACACCGCAATTTTCATACAAGGTATTTATCTGTTTTGTTTATGGGTCCGCATTCCTGTATGATTTTCTCAGGAACAGTTTCTTATGCTGGATGTCATTCATTTCACAAAACGATATGGTAAAACCATCGCCTGCAACGATCTGAATTTTTCCCTTCCGGATGGATCCGTTACGGTTTTGCTTGGCCCGAACGGGGCCGGGAAAAGTACAGTCATGAAGGCAATCACCGGGCTTCTGCGGTTTGAAGGCACAATACTGGTGGACGGAGCTGCACACTCCCTTCCTTCCAGCCGCCGCAAAATCGGCTATATACCCGAGATCCCTTCTTTCTATTCGAATCTTACAGTTGCCGAACATATGGAATTCATCGCCCGATGCTATCGGTTGAAAAACTATAAGGAACGCGCCCAGGAATTGCTGGAGCGGTTTGAACTGCTTGAACATCGAAAGAAGTTTGGCGACGAACTGTCCAAAGGCATGCAGCAGAAACTGAATATCTGCATCGGCCTTCTGACACAGCCTGATATTCTTTTGCTGGATGAGCCATTTATTGGTCTTGACCCGCATGCGATACGGCAGCTTCGGGAAGTAATTCTGGAACTGAAACGTCATGGAAAAGTACTTCTGATCAGCACTCATATCATTGACTCAATTGACGCGTTATGGGATCGGACAATCATCATGCAGAAGGGAACGATCAAGGCGGATGTTTTAAAAGAGTCTCAGTCTGTCTCACTTGAAGACCTGTTCTTTGCGGTCACCGAATCATCCGCATCGGAGCACTGATTATGCGTCTGGCTCTTTATTATTCCCTGCATACAACGTGGAATCAGCTGCGCAAGCTGTTTCGTACGTGGATGTTTCTGATTGCGCTTGGCATTGTACTGGGAGGAGGCCTTATTGGACTGGGTGCAGTTCACTTCTCTCAGCAGGTACAGACCCAGCAGGATCCAGGTGAAACACCAATACCGCAAGACATCATGGAGTTCTTTGACGCAAGCGGTCTTGACGGAAAAGACGCGTTTGAACTTGGTACCGGACTGGCAATCCTCTCCATCCTGACACTACAGATATTTGGAGCTGAGAAAAGCGTATCCCGTTTGTTTTTACCAGCAGATGTAAACTTTCTGTTTACCAGTGACCGTTCTCCCCAGGAGGTGCTTTCCTTCCGTCTGTTTACAACCCTTGGCACCGCGGTTGTCGCATCTGTCGATTTGTTTTTTCAGCTCCCCTCACTTGTCGCAAAGTTCCACATATCCTCATTTGCGGCAGGTTCCATTCTGATTGCCTGGTGTATGACGCTGGCGTTTTCCATTCTTCTGAAAATTCTCACGTTTGAACTTGCATCACGCCATCCAGTTATCAAACAAAATCTGCGTTTTGGAATCATTCTGTTTCTGGCAGGCCTCTTCTTCCTGTTGTATCACTCCTACCAGAACAGTCCGGAGCAGGTATTTCTATTGTCTGCACATCGTTTTTTCAATGCACCCTGGACCAGGTGGATTCCGGTATGGGGATGGCTGAAGGGAATTGTGATCTTCGCACTCGAGGGAAATTACCGGTATTCCATCCTGTTAATGATCAGCTGCCTGGTATTGATCCTGATTCTGTTGATCATCATTCGCATTGTACCAATCGATTACTACGAAGAAGCATCCATTCGCTGTGAAGAAATTGCACTGTATATGGAAAACGTAAACAGCGATACAGCCGGTCTCTTAGTTACCCGTACCAGAAAACACGACGACAAACTGAAACGTGATGGCTTTCATTACGGAAGCGGAAGTACCGTTTACTTTTTTAAAACTCTGTATAATCGATTCCGTTTTGCACGCTTCGGCTTCCTGACCAAAACAATGATTACCTGCCTGCTGGTAGCTGTAGCCGGAGGATTGTTTGTGCGTTTCTTCATGGAAGAACCTTCCATCTACCCACCGGTCGCCCTGCTGGCAGTTACCGCATTCTTCCGTACCATCGCCAGCCCGATGAGCGAGGACATCCGAAAAGACTCCTTCATCCGGAGTCCGGAAAATACGTGGCTGAAACTGTTCTGGTCGCTTGCGGGAGGTTCTGTGAACTGCGCCTTGGATACCTTCCTTCCATTGATGGTTGGGTCCGCAATTGCCGGTCTTCCCCCACTCCGTGGTCTCTTATTTCTGCCGCTGCTGGTATCGATTGATTTTTTTGCGACTGCGGCCGGTACCTTTGTGGATGTTGCGATTCCACCTTCCATCGATAAAATACTGAAACAGGTTATTCAGATTCTGTTTCTGTATTTTGGCATGATTCCGGATGAGATGATCATCA
>JAFWJY010000276.1 GCA_017514525.1 Solobacterium sp.
GAAGCAGTAAAACGATACAATGAGAATGAAGATTGGAGGCAATGGGCAATGACATTTGGAGATCGTCTTGAAGAAGCGAGAGAAGAAGCTAGGGCAGAAGGAATTCAAGTCGGGCGTAAAGGTAATCAGATTGAGACCATCCGCCGCATGATTAGGCTTGGTTTTGATGACAAGACCATACAAGCTGCGGTTGGAATCACAGATGTAAATGAGATCATAATGATGCGAAAAAACGCAAAAACAGAGGCGTGATTATCCACTCCCCCAGTTTTTGAATTCTGCTGATTTTTAATGGGATTGAATGAAACGAAATGCTTTATCACAAACCAGTAGATATGACAAATGAAGTAGATGGAGGCGGTTAATTTTTTCCTAGTTCTTCGGCTCGTCTGATGCAGGCTTCATCTGCTTTCTGAATGATGGCTTCAAGATCGTTCTCTTTCATGACCGTGATCGCTTCAATGGTTGTGCCACCTTTGGAACAGACTTCATCCACAAACTGATGTACCGGTTTTTCAGGCTGCTTTTTAAGCAGGGTTCCGCTGCCAATCATTGTCTGTACCAGCAACTCCCTGGCAACCGTTTCATCAATACCGCGGTTTACGGCATCCTTTAACATACATTCAATCAGGTAATAGAAATAAGCAGGGGAACTGCCGTTCACGGCGATGATCGTACACATCTGTTCTTCGGTAATCGCATAGGCGCATCCCATTGACGCAAAGAGATCAATAGCCCATTGAAACAATTCCTCAGAACAGTATTCATCATGACAAAGGGCAGTTGCGCCTTCTTTTTCCTGCAATGGCGTATTCGGCATGGCACGAATAACCGGTATATTACCAAGTACATCTGTAAAGCGGCTCATCGGCATCCCGGCAATCACAGAAAGGACAGCCCTTGGTTTTCCTTCCCGAAGCTGCTGGATTGTTTCCTCAAAATTCTGCGGACGCACGGCTATGACAATCAGCTCCGCTTCCTCGCAGAGCTGCTGCGGGCTGCTGGCTGTTTTAATACCAAGCGAAGCAGCTGTCTCCAGCTTCTCCGCATGGCGGTCGTAGACGGCAATTTCTGACGGATCTACATATGTGACGGCACCCTTCGCAATTGCCATCCCCATATGCCCTAGTCCCAGTATTCCAAGTTTTCTCATAGCTGTGATCTCCCTTATGTCATTATCGTAGCGCAATAAGGTAAAATAATGCCATGTATTTACTGGAATGCTACATCGAACATCCGGTCCGATCAATTGATCAGACGTTTACCTATTATTCCAACGAACCGGCTCTTCCGGGCGTCCGGGTTACGGTTGATTTCAACCATCGTTCCATTATGGGATTTGTGGAACACGTTACGGAAACCGAAGAAAGCCTGGAGGCGATTTCAGCCCGGATTGGTTATCCGATCAAACCGGTGGAAGAAATCCTGGATCAGGAACCATTGATTACGGAAGAGCTGGCTGATCTGGCCGCATGGATGAAGGAAACAACGCTGAGTACGATGATCTCCTGTTATCAGGCAATGCTGCCATCGAAGATCAAGCCAAAGGGGAAATCCAAAACCGTAGCAGGGGAAACCTGGGTGGAACTCAGTGACCAGGAAGTCTCATTAACCCCAAAACAGCTGGAAGCGTATACCTTTGTGGAACAGAATCAGCCGCTGCTGTATTCCAGACTGCGCAGACATTACCCCAATGCCGCAAGAGTACTGGTTCAAAAAGGAGCTGTCTGTACGATTCGCAAAGAACGTACCGCAAAATCCATGGAACATGTAATTCATGCCGGTCCACAGCTGACAGAGGATCAGAAGCGTGCTGTTCAGGAAATCGAAGAGAGCAGCGATACGATTTTTCTCCTGCATGGTCAGACTGGCAGCGGCAAAACAGAGATCTATCTGAATCTTGCGGCCCGGGCGCTGGAACAGGGCAAACAGGTGCTGATCCTGGTACCAGAGATCAGTCTTACCCCGCAGATGATTGAACGGGTATCCTCCCGTTTTGGAGAAGAGCTTGCGATTTATCACAGCGGCTTGAATCCACAGGAAAAGTATGAGCAGTATC
>JAFWJY010000277.1 GCA_017514525.1 Solobacterium sp.
AGGCAGCCGCTTCCTCAGCGGGCTTTGTTTCTGCAGAGTCTCCCTCTGCCGGGGCACCACCGCGCTGTTCGGAAACAGCGTTGACTGCGCGTGCGAACTGCGCAACCGGTGCCTGTAATACTGAAAGCAGCATGGACAGCATTCCCTCACGGTTCGGAAGCTTGGAGAGTTCGTTAATTGTCTCAACATTGACAACTTTTCCCTCGACGATTCCGCCTTTGAGAATCAGCGCCTTGTGCTTTTTCGCGAACTGTGCAAGTACACGGCTCGCTGCGGTTTCATCCTGGCCAAACACGAGCGCATTCGGGCCTGTGAGCACGTCCTTCAGATCACCAAGATCAGCAGCATCTGCAGCGAGAGATGCGAGAGTGTTCTTGTACACTTTCATTTCAACATTCTCTTCGCGCAGCTTTCTGCGGAGTTCAGTGACTTCGGCAACGCTCAGGCCACGGTACTCTGCGACAACAGTCGAGCCGGAATTTTTGAACTTGTCAGAAATCTCAGTGACAACGTTCTTTTTACTTTCTAATACCGCCTGATTCATTCCTTCACCTTCACCTTTCCTGTTATCGCCTACCCAGATATCTATATAAAAGCCCTCGCAGACAGCAAGGGCTCAAAAGTTCTTAAAACACATGAAACTTTCTACCTCGGTAACATGATTAAGCTTTCGCCGTTACTGTCTTTGGTAATCGATAACGATAGATACTTTACTCTTTTCCAAAATAAGTGTCAATCATCAGTTGAAAAAAACTATACTGTTAACAGTGGATTTATGTTGAAGAAAACCCGGCAGTTCCAAAAAACTTACGTTGTGATTGGCCTGGCCTTGCAGGTCCTTCTTTTCCTTGTCTGCTTTGAGCCGCTGCT
The DNA here is from genome assembly GCA_017514525.1 of Solobacterium sp. Classification (GTDB taxonomy): domain Bacteria; phylum Bacillota_I; class Bacilli_A; order Erysipelotrichales; family Erysipelotrichaceae; genus Bulleidia. The sequence goes on from JAFWJY010000277.1 coordinate 871, forward strand.
GAAAACCGATGAGCGGCTGTCTCCGCAGGCTTCCTTCTGTTCATCAGCCATGCCGGTATCGGATTCCGATGACCGGTTCATTCAAACCGGGAACCCGCATGAACCGGTGATCCTTTCTGCGTCCGAGCGATCCCGCCACTCTGACCTTTCGCATGGCACCCGGCTGTTTCCATATGCCTGGTTCAAGCCTGTTACTGCCTGGATTCCCTGTGCCGTACCCGCAAGACACATTGATTCCTTAACTGATACCGCAACCGCACTGCACCGGAAATCCGGTGTTTATGTCGCAAAGCTGATCCCGAAATATCCATCGTTCTGAAATAAACAGAAAGGATGGTAAAACAAATGGATCTGGATATGCAGCAGATGCTGGCGGTTCTTGTCGTACTTGTAGGAACCGCGGTGCTGATCTTTTTCCTGTTGAAAAAGTAATCAAGCGTAGAATACCCAGAAGAAGATATAGGCAGGTATTATTGCCGCAAGGGTAAACGGAACTCCGATTTTTGTGAAGTCGGAGTTTTTTACTTTATAACCGGCTTTTCTCAGAATACCGATGCCTGTGATATTCGCACTCGCGCCAATCGGGGTCAGGTTTCCGCCCAGTGTTGCGCCGGACAGAAGTCCAAAATACAGCAGCGTCGGGTCTACGCCCATTGTCTTTGCGATGCCCTGAACAACCGGCAGCATCGTCGCCACATATGGAATGTTGTCAATAAACGCAGACAGAATTACGCTGCCCCAGGTGATCAGCGTATAGATCAGAAACAGATTGTTGCCGCCGACTTTGGCAAACATCTGCGCAAGTGCGTCAACGACGCCCGCTTTTGTAATGCCGCCCACAACAATAAACAGTCCAAACAGCAGCAGAAGCGTCGCATAGTCAATTCCATTGATAATGGAACGTATTGTTTCAAAGCTCCGGTTTTTGATGCATGTATAAATGACGCCAACTACCATGATTGTCATACAGATGATTCCATTGATCATCTTCGGCGTATTTGGAATTAAGGAAGCGACGATCAGCGCCACAACCGTACCAAGCATCAGAATGCTTGGTACATAATCGGTCACAACCGTTCTTCCCTTTGACTCTACCGGTGCGGTCTCGTGTTTGAACAGGATCAGCAGCAGCGAGGCAGAACACAATGCGCCCAACTCTACCGCAAAGAAGATTCCCGGCTTTCCGTGATATACAAAGAAGTCCAGAAAGTTCATGCCTGCGTAACCGCCCAGCAGGATTGACGTGGTATCACCAACGAGCGTGGCAGCTCCCTGCAGGTTGGAAGAAACGGAGATCGCAATGATCATTCCAACCGGATTGATATTCTGTTTCTTCGCAATTTCCAGTCCAATCGGCGCAATCATCAGTACCGTTGCGACATTGTCGATAAACGCAGATATGATTCCGGCAAACAGCGACAGGGTTACGATCGCCCATTTGACATTCGGTACTTTCTCCAGAATCAGATCCGCCAGCAGTGCCGGCATTTTTGATTCAATCAGCAGCAATACCGTTCCCATGGTTCCGGCAATCATCAGCAGTACATTGAAGTCCACCGCTCCCAGTGCCTCCGGAATTGTCAGAACTCCCATTGCGATGTAGATGCCTGCCGAAACAAGCGCGATTATTGGCCGATACTTCTGAAACGTAAGCATCAGCACATAAGTCAAAATAAATACAATTACTGCAGCTAACATAACTTTCCTCCTGAGCCGAAAAAAAGCGAGGCTCCATCACACAAAACACATGTGACAAAGTCTCGCCATTTATTTCGCAAGCCGGATTCTGAACTGAATCGTGATGACGGCTGGCAAAGCGTATGAAACGCCGGCTACTCCCTTTATTACGTACTCTTATTTAGCACATTTTAAACAAATCAACAAGCCCGTATTGAAAGATGAAGCCGCACTCCCGATAAGAACCGTATTATCCAAGATACTGGTGGAAGAAGCGTTCCAGCTTGTCAAACGGAATGATGTCTTTCTGATCATACAGGTCGGTATGTACTGCACCCGGGATGATCATCAGTTCTTTATTGGAGGTGTATTTGCTGTCTTTTGTCATAGCAGCGTAGGCATCCTTGCTGAAGTAGCAGGAATGCGCTTTTTCACCATGCACGATCAGAACCGCATTGCGGATCTCATTGGTATAGGTCAGCTGCGGCATGTTCATAAAAGACATACAGCCGATCTTATTCCAGCCGCCGTTGGAATTCAGAGACCTCGGATGATAGCCGCGGGCTGTCTTGTAATAAGCATGGTAATCCTTCACAAAGAACGGCGCATCCTCCGGAAGCGGATCAACAACACCGCCGCCAAGTTCATAGCTGCCCTCTTTGTAGTCTTTGATACGCTGTGCATTCAATGCCTCACGCTGTGCGTAGCGGCCATCTTCATCGAGAGAATCAAAGTATCCGTTGGCGTTCACACGGCTCATGTCATACATCGTCATCGCAGCGGTTGCCTTGACTCTTGTATCAATCGCAGCGGTATTCAGAGACAATCCGCCCCATCCGCAGATTCCAATGATGCCGATGCGGTCCGCATCCGCCTTCTCGTAAACAGAAAGGAAATCAACAGCTGCCTGGAAATCCTCCGTATTGATATCCGGTGAAGCCATGTAACGCGGGAAACCTCCGCTTTCTCCGGTAAACGATGGATCAAACGCAAGGGTCAGAAAGCCGCGTTCTGCCATTTCCTGTGCATAGAGCCCAGAGCACTGTTCCTTTACGGCGCCGAATGGACCGCATACTGCGATTGCCGGAAGTTTGCCTTCCGCGTTCTTTGGCGTATACAGATCTGCCGCAAGCGTAATGCCATAACGGTTTACAAACGTAACCTTACTGTGATCTACCTTGTCGCTTTTCGGGAATGTCTTATCCCATTCCTGTACGAGTGTTAATTCTGCTGTTTTCATCATGTCTCAGTTCCTTCCTTCTTTTGTTTGTCGAATCAGATAATCCAGACAGTCTACCTGTCGCTGTGTCTTATGGAGGGCATCCAGAAGCTGACAGCGGCAGCGGTTCAGTTCCCGAACAGCCGCATCCTTCTGTCCGTCTTTCAGCAGCTGCGATACATATACCGCCTGTTCTTTGGGGCAACCGGCATCCTGCAGACCGCTGTAAATGTCATCCGGTGTTGTTCGCATCTGTCCTCCTTTGTTCACCCTCAGTATAGGAATCTGATCATTCATTCGCTAATTGTTATATCGAATATCGTGTTATTCTTTTTATGCATATCAAAGAAGGGATACCAGTCAATGGAAATTCGTACGCTGCGCTACTTTCTGGCTGTCGCAAGAGAAGAAAACATGTCCCGTGCCGCCGATCTTCTTCACGTCACACAGCCAACGCTTTCCAAAGCCATGAAAAGCCTAGAGGAGGAACTGGGCAAGAAACTGTTCATCCGGCACAGTTTCAGCATCCAGCTGACAGAAGAAGGCATCCTGTTAAGAACCCGCGCGGAAGACCTTGTCTCTATGGCAGACCGCATCGAACAGGAGTTTATTTCACTGGATGATATTACTGGCGGGGATCTGTATTTCGGTCTTGCGGAATCGTATCAGATCCGCTATCTTGCCCGGGAAATCAACACCTTTAAAAAGGCATATCCGGATCTGCGCTATCACATCACAAGCGGTGATACCGAGCAGGTCGCCGAAAAGCTGAATAAAGGGCTTCTGGATTTTGCGGTACTGTGCGAACAGCCGGATCCAGCCATATATACCTTTCTCCCGTTTCCCGAACCTGACATCTGGGGTGTTGTAATGCCGGAAGGTGTGCCACTCGCAAAGAAAAAGACCGTTCAGGTTCACGATCTCTTTGGTCTTCCATTATTCTGTTCGGAACAGAGCTGGGAAAATGATATTCCCCTGTGGGCAAACGATGCCATGGACCGCCTTCATCTGGAAGGATCTTTCCGCCTTTCCTACAATGCGTCCATTTTCGCAAGAGAGCATCTTGGCTATCTCTTAACATTCGATCATCTGATTGATACATCCGCAGGCAGCGGCCTTGTGTTCCGTCCGCTTCGCCCAAAACTGGAAACCACCTCGTATCTGGTCTGGAAAAAATATCAGACATTCTCCCCGATTGCGGAACGCTTCCTCACTCAGATTCAGACCTCCTTCAGCCGATAGCTTCCCTCATGGCTTAATGCATACCGGTAATCCAAATCTTCCGTTCTGTACGTCTGCGGCATAGATTGCACAGTTATGGATCGCTGTGGACCAGTAGGAGCCATTGCTGGAAGGATTCAGATATTCCAGACAGCCTTTCAGTGCAATCGCATGTGTTGAGATAAGAATTGTGCCGGATAAATTACGCACTTCCTCCAGAAACGCTCCGGTGCGCCGGACCACATCTGTCAGCTGCTCCATTCCCTGCGGTGCCGGCTGATGTACAAAATCCGCAAAGAACGCCTGCAGCTCTGCGGAAGGGTTCATCAGATCCGCCCCTTCATAAGGACCGTAATCCATCTCCAGCAATCGTTCATCTGTTTGGATCGGGATGCCCGGTGCCGCCAGCTGTGCTGTCTGTACCGCTCTGCCTAACGGACTGGAGAAAACATGCGTGAATACAATGTGATGATCACGGAACCACTCTCCTGCGGACTTTGCCTGTGCAATTCCGTTGGCATTCATCGGGATTTCCTTCCGGCCCTGCAGGCGGAACGATCGGTTTTCTTCTGTTTCACCATGACGTATAAAGTAAATCATTTTCTTATCCAGTCCTTCCTGCGTAATAATATACATATATTGATTGAGGTTTTTATGAAAGAACAAAAACGACTGATTACTGCAACTGCATTTCTTTGTCTGATACCTGCGTTTATCGGTGTCCTGCTTTGGAACAGACTGCCGGACTCGATTCCGGTGCACTGGAATATGCAAGGCGCAGTCGATAGCTACGCATCCAAACCATTTGCCGTTTTCGGCATTCCGGCACTGCTTATGGTTCTGCATCTGATCCTTGTGTTTGTCACAAGTCAGGATCCGAAAAACGCTTCTGTTCCTGCCAAAATACTGAAATTGCTCCTGTGGATCTGTCCGCTGCTCAGTTTGTTTGTCGCGCTGCTGACCTATTCCAATGCCTTTGGGGTATCCATAGATGTCGGCATGGTCGCAACGATCTTTGTCGGACTCCTCCTAATCAGCATCGGAACGATTCTGCCGGATTGCCCGCAGAACTATACGATTGGCATCAAGCTTCCATGGACATTGGCAGATGAGGAAAACTGGAAAGCGACCCATAAACTTGCTGGGCCGCTTTGGATTGCCTGTGGATTTGTGATGATCCTGCTGTCACTTCTCCGGCTGCTGTCTTCCGGAATTCTGTTCCTGCTGATCATCGTCATACTGATTGTGCCATCTGTATATTCCTGGAAGCTGTACAAGAAGACACATCAATAACAATTAACCTAC
>JAFWJY010000278.1 GCA_017514525.1 Solobacterium sp.
GACCACCTTGTCTTCCGGAATATTCTTTTCGCGGAAATATCTTCCAAGCATCGGAATCGCTGTCAGGTCATCGATTGGAATATCGAAGAAACCCTGGATCTGTGATGCATGGAGATCAACAGTAATAATTCTCTTTGCGCCAGCTACCTGCAGCAGGTCAGCGACAAGCTTCGAAGTAATTGGCTGACGGCTCGCAGCTTTACGATCCTGTCTTGCATAACCGTAATACGGCATGACAAGTGTGATCTCGCCTGCAGAAGCCCGTTTGCATGCGTCAATGCATACCAGCACTTCCATTAAGCGCTCCGTTACCGGAGGGCAGGTACTCTGGATAATAAATACAGAACGTCCGCGGACAATTTCCTGCGGTGTTACCATAATCTCTCCATCCGCAAAATGTTCTACCTTGATCTTACCGAGTCCAAGGCCTAACTCCTTGGCAATTTTTGAGGCAAGATCCGTGCTGGATGTCAGAGCGAAGATTACTGTTTCCTTTACCATAGATTAGTATCTCTCCCTTTGCGCTAGCATCTTATAACGGTTTCCAATTGATGTCTACCGTGAGTTTATTTGATTTCTATACCCTCATATACGCCAGGCCGCACAACCATGCCGCTGTGAACGTTTACATTATTCAGGAAAGCACCCGGCATAATTGTTACATTATCACCGATTCTGGTATCGCCATACAGATAGACGTTCGGATACAGCTCCACGTCATGGCCCATTTCTACAAACGGTCCCACATACGTTGTATCCGGATCCGCATACTGAACACCGGCTTTCATCCATTTCCGGTTGATATGCGCATTCAGCCATTTATTGGCCCGTGCCAGTTCGACACAGTCATTTACACCCTGTACTTCATCCTGATCCTGAGCTTCCACAGCGGTTACGCGCCAGCCTTTGTTCCGGAAGATTTCCACCAGATCGGTAATGTAGTATTCATGCTGGGCATTCTCATTTTTCAGCTCTTTGAGTGCTTCAAACAGCTTTTCATTCTGGAATGCATAGATACCGGTATTGATTTCATGAACCGCCGCTTCTTCCGGGCTGCAGTCCTTAAACTCAACAATTTTAAGCACATCGCCATTCTCTGAGCGAATGACGCGTCCATAGGATGCCGCATCCGGCAGGGATACTGTAAGCACCGCCATGTCCGCATGTTCGACGGAATCATATAACGCCCGCAGCGTATCTGCCTGAATGGTAGCCGCGTCCCCGTTTACAACCAGTGTTGCGCCGGTTTCGCCTGCCAGTGCCTTTGCCTGCATGACCGCATGACCTGTGCCCAGCTGCGGTTCCTGCAGCGCAAATTCACACATGCCCTCCAGTGCTTTTTCCACAATCGCATGGCCATACCCGACAACCGTTACGATACGCTCCGCTCCGCACTGCTTCAGATTGCGGACAATGACTTCAGCCATTGGCATATTTCCGACTTTATGTACTACTTTTGGTAAATCACTGTGCATGCGGGTTCCCTTGCCCGCTGCCAGTACAATCGCATTTCGCATATTGATTTCCTCCGCTACCTATTATATATCGACAGGGATTCTGCGATACAGCGTCGCGTGCCAGAAGCGCATATCCACTTCTTCCAGGTAGAAGTGCAGAATTGCCTTCCAGTTTTTGGTTGCGGTACTGAGGACCAGATACTCCACTTCGCCCTTCAGTCTTTTTTCCGCATACTGAAACAGCCCCTTTCCGATTCCCTGACTGCGGAAATCCGGCTGAATGTACAGTTCCTCCACGTAGAAGACCGGCGTTTCCGGCGGTATTTCGGCCTGCTGACTCGGCTGGCATTCTGTTTTGCCAAACAGGTAGCCAATCATCTGATTCCCCTGGTACGTAAGAAAAATACGTCTTCCTTCGATATCTTCCCTCGCGTTTGCACGATACCCCCAGCAGCTGTTTTCGGTTTCCCACTGAACAGAAAACGCAATCAGTTTCTCCAGTACTTCTTCATTCAGCCCGGTTTCCCGATAAGTCACGTTAGTCGCTTGTTTCAATTCCATTTCTCCCGTACCTCCGGAATTAATCTTACTCATTGATTCACTGTGATGC
>JAFWJY010000279.1 GCA_017514525.1 Solobacterium sp.
AAAAGAGGATACGCTGCTAATCCGCGGGGCAACCTGTGCGCTTGGCTATGCGGCCATGCAGATCGGCAAAGCATTGGGATGCAGGGTAATTGCCACGACACACAGAGAGAGCAAGTTGCCTCTGATTGCAGAAGCGGATGAAGCTGTCATCGACGATGGCAGATTGACCGGCAAGCTCCATGGCGTGACAAAAGCGCTTGATCTCATCGGTCCCCGCAATCTGAAGGACACGTTGACTTCAGTTGAGAAGAGCGGCATTGTCTGCCAGACGGGAATTCTCGGAGGTGTCTATGCACTGAACGGTTTTGATCCCATCAAGGACATCCCGAACGGCGTTTATCTGACTGGCTTCTTCTCCAACTATCCCAGTCAGAAGGTGATCGATGAGATCTTCGCATTCCTGAATGAGAAGAAACTGGTTCCTGTCAAAGGAAAAGTATTTGATTTTGAAAAGATGCGAGAGGCATTGACTGCCCAGGATGTGGGCAGCGTCAACGGAAAAATAGTGATAAGGATTCAGTGAGTAAGATTGATATGGAACAGTTATATAAAAGATTTGCGGACAGCTATGCAGCTTATGTCCTGATGTATGTCTTCTATTTCATCTGCTTTACATTATTCGGTGTATTGCTTTCCGTATCTCTTCTGGACAGAGGCTTTACAGCTGCCGATGTCTCATTCTGTGCAAGCTGCTCCATGGCGGTGATGATGGTGATTCAGCCTGTAATAGGCAGACTGGCAGACCGTTTTGACAGCAGAAAGGTTTCGGCAGTGATCATGTGCCTTGCCGCATGTGCCGGTTACATTTACGGTAAAGTGAATTCACTGGTTCTGATTTCAGTGTTCTACGCATTGAGTGTTACTCTGGTTCAGAGTCTGAATCCGATTCTTGAAAAATACGCTGTAACGTCAAAATATCGCTACAGCTCAATCCGTTTCTGGGGGACAATCGGATGCGCGATGGGGCAGTATGGGGCCTCATTGATATACAACTATATTTCCCATACAGCCGTATATACAGCGTTTGCTGTAAGCTGTCTGGTTGCCGCTTTCAGTATTCTGGCAGTCCGTGAACATCATGCGGAAAGTGCAGAAGCTGAAAAGACGAAGCCTTCTTCCGCTGCCTCTCTTTTCAAAAATAAAACGTTCTTAATGTTTCTGCTGATTCAGGGACTGTTCTGGTCCGCAATGCAGATGCGTGGAACATATCAGTCTGCTGTTCTGGTCAAAAGCGGATTGTCAGTCGGAAACGCGGGTCTTGTGATTGCGGCTGCTCAGCTTACCGAACTGGCCGCTATATTTCTTGGCGGAAAGGTTCTTAACCGTATTTCCGGCAGGACTGCGGAATGGTACCTGTACGGAATGATGGCCGCCCATTGTGCTGTGTTTGCATTCGTGCCGGGTGTATCTGCCAAAATACTGATCATGCTGGCAACGAATTCCATGACAATGATGTTAATGGTTATGAATAATATGAAGGTGGTCGGCGCCGCTGTTGAGGATGACCTGCAGATGACCGCACTTTCTCTGATTGCAACATTCAAGTCTTTGATCACGATCCCGCTGCAGATGATCAGCGGACAGATTGCAGGACAATACGGTTACAGTGCCATGTATATATTCCTGCTCTGCATTCTGGCAGCAGGTGCCGTATTGCTGTTATTCTGGAAAGGGCCGCAAGAAAAGGAAACTATTCATTTCTGAGGGGAGGATCAACATGAACGCAAAGGACAAAACACACTTTTTGATTGATCGGTCCAAATGCATCAAATGCGGCAAATGTATCAATACCTGTTCCGGTATGGTAATTGAAATCGGTCCGGACGGTTATCCGCAGATGAAAGAGTTTGAGCGCTTCGGCTGGCGTGGATGCTGGAGGTGCCAGCACTGCCTGGCGGTATGTCCGCAGGGTGCGATTTCCATCTTCGGAAAGAAACCGGAGGATTCTCTTCCGCCTGCTCCAAAAGAGATGGGCGGATATATGGAGCGGCTGATCGTAAACAGAAGATCCTGCCGCAGATTCCTGGATAAGAATGTGGATCCCAAGGTGATCACCGGTATCCTTTCCGCAATGGCTGCAGCCCCGACGGGCGGGAACGCCATGGGCGTTGAATACACGGTCATTGATGATAAAGACCGTGTGGAAGAGATCCGCAAAGTGGCTTACGCTAAAATGGATGCGGACGCGAAGAAACATATTTATACGCACAGCTTCAGTGATTTTTACTACGGGAAAATGAAGGAATCCGAGAAGACGGTCCGCAAAGGTGATCTTCTTTTCTGCGGAGCGCCGCATCTGTTTATCGCCCATGAGAAATGCGTCGGCAAATGGGCGGAGGACAGCAAGACGAACTGCCATCTGGCAGCAGCATATTTTGAACTGATCTGCAATGCGCATGGCCTCGGAACGACGATCATGAGCTATTCCGCAGAAGTCCTGAATGAGCTGGCGCCGGAAGCCAGGGCAATGCTGAATATTCCGAAGGATCACTATACCGGTCTGATCATAGGCTTCGGATATCCTGAAATCGAATATGCCAGAGGTGTTCAGAAAGACCGGTCCGCGAAAACACACCGGTATACGGAGGAAAAACGATAATG
>JAFWJY010000280.1 GCA_017514525.1 Solobacterium sp.
AAAAACAGGGCTTTGAAAGGGGTTTCAGTCTACGTTTTGACGGTTTCCCGCATCCGTTCTGTTCATGCGGCCTGGAAACTATTCATATCTGTGCAGTTTCCATACAAACAGGAAAAAAGTGCCGTCTCCGACACTTCTTAACCGCTTCATCAGAAGCCAAACAATCCCTTCTTCTGATAGTCTTCGATGGCATAGGATGTAACAGTATAGCCGGTCGGATCAATGACTGCCTTAAGATCCGCTTCCGGGATCGGCTCTTCCGCAAGAATCACCGTCTGTTTCTTCCCCTTGCTGGAAGTCACCTTTTTCACTTTGAAGTGATTGCGCACACAGTCATTGATGTGGGCTTCACACATCCCGCACATCATGCCGTCAATGCCAAGGGTGATCTGCTTCATCAGTTGATTCCTCCGACTTTGTAATCTTTAGCTTCCACTGCTGCCTTAAGTACCGCATTGTCCACATCCTTAGACAGTGTGACAGTTGCAGTATTGGCATTATGATCTGCCACTGCACTTTCAACGCCATCAATGGCCTCCAGCGCCTTTTTTACAGTCGCCTCGCAATGTTCGCACATCATTCCTTCTACCTGCAGTGTCTTTTTCATAGTCGTTTCTTCCTCCTTTATCTGCTGTTTTGTTACTTCATATCCTGCATCACGTACCGCCTGTTCCAGTACGGATGGTTCGATCTTCTGAATTGTTTTCAGTACAACTTCACCCTTGTTGTGGTTCGCTTTTGCTTCCTTGACGCCTTCCACTTCCAATAATGCCTTCTGCACACGTGCCTCACAGTGTTCGCACATCATGCCAGTTACCGGCAGCACCACTGTTTCAATGGTTTCTCCAGACTCCTGTTTTGGAAGTACCCGTTTGCGCAGCGGGCGGTCTCCTGCGGCATTGTGAAGATCAAAGAGATTCAAGCGCAGGGCATTCATACAGACGGTAAAGCTGGAAAGGCTCATAGCTGCAGCACCTACCATCGGATTCATCTTCCACGGGAATAATCCCGCTGCCAGCGGAATACAGATCACGTTGTAGAAGAATGCCCAGAACAGGTTTTCATGGATGTTGCGCAGTGTTGCCCGGCTGAGCCGGATCGCTGCTGCGACATCCTTGAGCCTGCTGTTCATAAGAACGATATCTGCACTGTCAATGGCGACATCCGTTCCAGCTCCGATCGCAATGCCGATATCTGCACGGGTCAGCGCCGGGGCGTCGTTAATGCCATCTCCCGTCATAGCGGTGATGCCGCGTTCCTTTAACTTCCGGATGACCGCTTCCTTTCCATCCGGAAGTACACCGGCGATTACTTCATCAACGCCTGCAGTCTTGCCGATTGCTTCGGCTGTACGCTGATTGTCTCCCGTCAACATGACTACTTCTATTCCCATCTTCTGCAGCTGGCTGATCGCCTCGGCACTGTCGGGGCGGATGACATCCGCCACCGCAATCACGCCAAGGAGTGTTCCATCTGCCTCAAACAGCAGCGGCGTCTTGCCTTCATCCGATAGCTGTTCAATCTGTTTCTGCAGTTCCGGTGTCACGGTGCAGATGCCGGAGATAAACGCAGCTTTGCCGCCATGCACGATCTGCCGGTTGATCGTTGCCTGCAGTCCATTTCCGGGAAGCGTTATAAAGTCCTCTGATTCCTGCAGGGATAACCCTTCCTCCTGTGCCCGCTGAGTAATCGCTCTGGCGAGGGGATGTTCACTCTTTGCCTCCAGGGCATAGGCCAGTTCAAGCAGGCGCTTTGCGTCAATTCCGTTTGGCAGGATATCCGTTACCTTTGGGGTTCCTTCCGTAATCGTACCGGTCTTATCAAGCGCAACAATCTGTACTTTGCCTGCCTGTTCCAGAGATTCACTGGTTTTGAACAGAATACCGTTTTTTGCGCCCATGCCATTGCCAACCATGATCGCAACCGGCGTTGCCAATCCCAGTGCGCAGGGGCAGGAAATCACCAGTACGGAAATCCCTCTGGCCAGCGCAAAGGAGAAGCTCTGCCCTGCCAAAAGCCAGCCAATCGCAGTGATCAGGGCAATCACAATGACTGCCGGCACAAACACACCGCTGACTTTATCCGCGATGCGGGCGATCGGAGCCTTCGTAGCCGCCGCATCACTGACCATGCGAATGATCTGTGAAAGCGTGGTGTCTTCCCCAACGCGTGTTGCCTCACAGCGGATATACCCGCTTTCATTGATCGTTGCGGCACTGACTGTATCACCCACCGTTTTATCTACGGGAATGCTTTCGCCTGTCAGAGCGGATTCATTGACCGAAGTAGCCCCTTCTCTGATTACACCGTCAACCGGAATACTTTCACCAGGCCGGACCGCAAAAAGATCACCCTTTGCGACTTCCTCAATGCCGACTTCCACTTCCGCACCATCACGAATCACTACCGCTGTTTTCGGCGCCAGCTTCATCAGTCCTTTGAGCGCATCTGTGGTGCGTCCCTTGGACATTGCCTCCAGCATCTTTCCAACGGTGATCAATGCCGGTATCATAGCCGCGCTTTCAAAGTAAAGCTCATTGTGATACAGCGGCATCAGATCCATATTGGGTGAACCGCCTGTAATCATCACCGTCATCTGGAAGAATACGACCAGACTCCAGAGAAACGAGACAGCAGAGCCAAGTGCTACCAGAGTATCCATATTCGGACTTCCATGGGCCAGAGAAGAGAATCCGCTCGTAAAGAATTTCCCGTTAATGATCATGACGGTTAAAGCCAGAATCATCTGGACCAGGGTCAGCCCCAGGTGATTGTGTTCCAGAAAAGAAGGCACCGGCAGGTTGAGCATGTTATGACCCATGGACACATACATCAATACGATAAGAAAACCGACTGACAGCAGTAAACGCTTCTTCAGCTTTGGCGTTTCCCGATCTTTCAGTGCTTCTTCCTCTGCCGCCAGCGTGGAAGTATTTTTCGAAGTGGCGTTTTTCAGGGAAGCCCCATAGCCAGCCTGTTCAACTGCGCGAATAATATCACTGCTTGACGCATCGCCTTCTACACCCATCGAATTTGTCAGCAGTGACACCGAACAGGAATTTACACCCGGCACCTGGGATACCGCTTTTTCAACTCTTGCCTGACATGCCGCACAGCTCATGCCGGTAACAATATACTGTTCCATTGTTTTACCTCATCAGTTTCTGGAGCACCTTTACCAGCTCATCAACCGACTCTTCCTTTCCGTGTTTGATATCTTCCGCCACACAGCCTTTGATATGCATCCCCAGCAATTGCTTGTTGAAACTGTTCAGCGCGCTGGTTACTGCAGATACCTGAATCAGAATATCCGGGCAGTAAAGATCTTCCTCCACCATTTTCTCAATTCCGCGAATCTGCCCTTCCGCCTTCTTCAGACGCACCAGCAGATCTTTCTTTTCTTCTTCCGTACGTTTTTTATGCCGTACGCAATCACAATGTTCCATAGTGTTCTCCTGCTCCGAGAATATACCCCTAGGGGGTATGTAGTCAACTGAAATGCTCATCAAATAAAACTATGAACATTTCTGTTGACAAGAGCCGAAAGCAGTCGTATCTTAATGGTAGTTAGTTAATACTAACTTGAGACAACAGGAACAGAGTTACTCCTTCAAAATACATATGTTCTCCTGCTCTTACCCGGTATCCCCTTCTCCAGGGAATGTCTCAGACAGCTGCACTGAGGGTATGCGGTGCAACGTATCACAAATGTGAAAAGAACCGTGAAAAACGGTTTTTTTCTTTGTATTCCGCTACAATGAAACTAACAGAACAAGGAGAAACTGATCATGAAACTGGCTGAAGCACTTCAGGCCCGCAGTGACCTGAATACCAAAATTTCACAGCTGCGTGTACGTATTACCAATAATGCACTGGTGCAGGAAGGTGAAACCCCTGCTGAAAAACCGGATGAGCTGATCAAGCAGCTCAATGCGTGCATTGCGGAGCTGGAAGAGCTCATTGCCCGCATCAATCTGACCAACAGCACGGTCAAGGCAGAGAAAAAGACGATTACCGAATGGATCGCCGCCAGGGATGCCCTGACCCTCAAGCTCAGCATCTACCGGGATCTTGTCAACGAGGCAAGCTCGCTTTCCATGCGCGCCCGTGGCATGGAAATCAAGATCAAATCCACTGTCAATGTGGCGAAGCTGCAGAAAGAAGTCGACGCCATGTCCAAGGAGCTGCGTCTCATCGACAACCGTATTCAGGAAACAAACTGGAAAACAGAACTGAAATAATTCAGATGGTAGGTTGGCGGAGCGGACGCGATCTCCTGCCCTGGGAGAATGATCAGGGCAACTCTGGGTGCTTTGAGCAGGCACAACCCATTTACGCTTATGCTCGAATCGTGCACACAGGTATCAGGTATTGAGTATCGTTACTACCACAGTGTCGGCCGTTAACTGAGGGCGGTGTTGGGGAATTCCAGTACAAGTTCTGTCCGGGACAATTGTTCCGGACCTTTTTCTTACTCTGTCTTAAGGATGCCGGTTGTGATAAGGTTGTGGAAAGGGGTTGATTCGCATATGTCTCGTATTGTCGTCAAAGTCGGAACCAGTACGCTTGCCCATAAAGGCGGACGCATGAATATCCGGCATATTGAAAATCTTGTCAAAGTCCTCAGTGATTTAAAGAATGCAGGACATGAAATCATTCTGGTATCTTCCGGTGCCATCGGCATGGGAGCCGGAAAACTGGGTCTCTCCACCCGGCCTGAGGATATGCCTGGCAAACAGGCTGCTGCTGCAGTCGGTCAGTGCGAACTCATGTATACCTATGACCGCCTGTTCAGTGAATACAATCACACTGTCGCCCAGATCTTACTGACGGGTGATGATCTTGAACAGCCGGAACGGCGCTCCAACTTTGAAAACACGCTGTTCCGTCTGCTGGAATACAACGCGATTCCGATTCTCAACGAAAACGATACGATGGCGACCGCTGAAATCTATGTCGGTGACAATGATACGCTTGGCGCACTGGTTGCGGTCTATGCCAATGCGGATCTTCTGATTCTGTTAAGCGATATAGACGGACTGCTAACCGATGACCCGCATCGCAACCCAAATGCGACCATCATCCCCATCGTTGAATCCATTGATGATGAAATCCGAAAGCTGGGCGGAGAATCCCATGGCAAACAAGGTACCGGCGGCATGATCACAAAGATCCACGCGGCTGAAATTGCCGTAAACCACGGCATCGACATGATCATCGCCAATGGCGCACGCCCCGAGCTGCTCTACGATATTACGGAAGGAAAACCGGTTGGGACCCGGTTTGTTGGAATAAAACAATGACAACACAGGAATTGATGGCTCTGGCAAAACAGGAAGCTCTTTCCGGGGTGCCGGATGAACAGCAGCGAAACCTTGCGCTGAACAAAATGGCAGACGCACTGGTTTCTCATACCGATGATATTCTGAAGGCAAATGAACAGGACTGTGCCGCGTCCAAAGATTCTCTGAGCGAAGTCATGATGGACCGGCTGAAACTCACAGCAGAACGCATTCAGGCAATGGCTGACGGCGTACGGGCTGTAGCCGCCCTGCCTGATCCGCTTGGACGGGTGCTGCACTCCCGCACACTGCCCAACGGACTCCAGGTGCAGCGCATCAGTGTTCCGATGGGCGTCATCGCAATCATCTATGAAAGCCGTCCGAATGTGACCAGTGATGCGGCTGCTCTCGCATTAAAAGCCGGAAGCGCAGTAATCCTGCGCAGCGGCCGAAATGCATGGGAAAGTGCGCATGCGATCGTACAGGCAATGCAGGAAGGACTTGCCGAAGCAGGACTGTCCAGACACCGGATTCAGTTAGTTGAAGACAAAAGCCGCGCGAGTTCCCTCGAGCTCATGCATGGAAATGGCTATATCGATCTATTGATCCCCCGTGGTGGAGCAGGACTTATCAAAGCTACGGTTGAGGAAGCT
>JAFWJY010000281.1 GCA_017514525.1 Solobacterium sp.
TACTTTTTTCAGGATCTTGTCCAATCCTTTTCAAAGAGATACGTGGTATAGGAACCTTCCGGAAGTTCTTTTTTTCTGCCCTCCAATAATTCGTAAAGTGTATTCAGATCAAATGATGTATTACTCATGAGCATCCTCCTCAAAGTTGATTCTGAGATCTGTGTCAAAGCAGCTGTTATTACCTAAATGGCATGCAGGTCCATCTTTTTTCACTCTTACCAGCAACGCATCCGCATCACAATCTGCTTCCATCGTCACGATGTGCTGATAGTTGCCGGAAGTTTCTCCTTTCAGCCAGAGTTCTTTCCGGCTTCTGGACCAGAAACAGGTCAGACCTCGTTCCTTTGAAATCCGGAAACTTTCCCGGTTCATATAGGCAAGCGTCAAGACTCTTCCAGTTTCATAATCCTGTATGATACATGGCACAAGCCCTTTTTCATCCCAGCGGATATCTTCTTCCCGTATCATAACCGTACCAGAATTCCTTTACGCTTCAGCTGTTCTTTCAGTTCCCTGATCGATACTTCGCCATAGTGGAAGATCGACGCCGCAAGTCCTGCGCTGATACCGGGTATCGTCTGGAACAGTGTCACAAAATCCGCTGCACTGCCAGCTCCGCCTGAAGCGATAACCGGGACTTTTACAATCCGATTCACCGCTTCCAGCATTTCCAGATCGAATCCCTGCTTGACGCCATCGGTATCGATAGAATTCAGGACAACCTCACCAGCCCCATGGGCAACGCCGTCTTTAATCCATTCCAATGCGTCAAGACCCGTATCAATACGACCTCCATTTTGGAATACATGATAGCTTCCATCAACACGCTTGGCGTCGACGGAGAGTACCACACACTGACTGCCGTATTTGTTTGCGGCTTCCGGAATCAGATCCGGATTTCGGATTGCGCCGCTATTAACACTGACTTTATCCGCGCCGCAGCCCAATACCCGTTCAAAGTCATCCGTTGAATTGATCCCTCCACCAACGGTAAGCGGGATAAAAATCTGTTCCGCCACGCGAGTCAGGATATCAGTAAACAGCTTTCTTCCTTCATGGGAAGCGGTAATGTCATAGAACACCAGTTCATCTGCGCCGGCAGAAGAATAATATGCCGCAAGTTCAACCGGGTCATTGACGTCTTTCAATCCTTCAAAGTTGGTTCCTTTTACGACCCGGCCATCCCGAACATCCAGACATGGAATAATGCGTTTGGTAATCATGCGTTTTCCTCCGCCGTCCGTAATCCTTCTTTCAGATCAACAGCACCCGTATACATCGCCTTGCCAAGGATCGCACCATAGACGCCTGCTTTGCGCAATGCCGCAATATCATCCAGTGAGGACACCCCGCCGCTGGCTATGATCTGAATCGGGATCTGTACCAGACGTTCATAGAGCTGACGGTTCGTGCCATTCATCGCTCCATCTTTACTGATATCCGTCGCAATGACAGTTTCGACGCCAAGCTCAGACAGATGCTGGATAAACGCTTCTGCCTCTACATCACTGGTAGTCGTCCAGCCATGGGTCGCTACTTTTCCATCACGTGCGTCAACGCCTACCGCAATGGCATTTCCATAGCGGTGCAGGGCTTCTTTCAGGAATGCCTCATCCTCCAGTGCCTTTGTGCCAAGAATCACGCGCCTAACACCTGCTTTCAGAATTGTCTCAATCGTTTCAAGGCTGCGGATTCCTCCGCCCATCTCAATTGACAGTGAAGTCGCCTCCGCAATCGCCTGAACCACCGGGAGATTTACCGGTGTTCCATCACGCGCTCCTTCAAGATCCACCACATGGAGCCAGGAGGCACCAGATGCCTCGATTTCTTTCGCTGTCGAAACCGGCTCTTCGGTATAGACGGTCATTTCTTCATACCGACCCTTATACAAACGAACACCTTTCCCATCATATAGATCAATCGCCGGCAACAGGATCATAGTTCTTCCTCCTTCAGGGAACAGAAGTTCTTCAAAATACGCA
>JAFWJY010000282.1 GCA_017514525.1 Solobacterium sp.
ATTGAAATCAGTCCGTTTCCTTCGAACAGCGGAATGAATACACCAGGGGAAATCATGCCAAGCTCCGGATGGTTCCAGGGAATCAGTGCCTCGGCACTTTTCAGACGGGGCGGCACCGACTGGATATCGTATTTAGGCTGATAGAAGACCAGAAACTGGTGTTCGGCAGCAGCTCTGTTAACATCACTGATCAGCCGCTCGGAATACAGATCATCCTGGTACATCTTTTCATCGTATACAACAAGGCTTGTCATATAGTTTCCGCGGCCCATGTTGCAGGCGAGCTTGGCCCGGTCAAACTGCTGTTCAATGGTCAGATCTTCCCGCCATGGGCATACGCCCATGCGCAGGTGAATGCCGGCGCCCTTGGAAAACCGGTCCAGCCGGCTCTGAAACATCTTGAAGACAGACTCGTACGAACTGCGGCTCATACAGCTGATCAGAAACTGGTCTGCCTGAGTACGGCAGCCAATGCCGCCGTTTTCACTCAGGAAGCTTCGTATCTCACGGCCAAGCACGGTCAGTACGTTATTTCCATATTCCCGGCCATAGAGTTCATTGATGGAATGGAAGCGGTCAATATTCAGCGCTACGGCATCCATCTTCCAGTCGGGGTGATGCTTGATGATCTGATCGACATAATTGTAGAAGAAGACACCGGTATACAGTCCGGTCAATGGATCATTGCCGGCATTGTGAATCAGGCTTCTTCCTTCCAGAAGCTCAATCATCCGGCTGACTCTTGCGAGAATGACATCCGGCATATCAAACGGTTTGGTGATAAAATCCGCGGCACCCATATCCAGTGCCTTTACTTCAGCACTCTTCTCTGAAGTCAGAACCATAACGGGAATGGAAGACAGTAACGGATCCTGCTTGATTGCCCGCAGCACTTCAAAACCATCCATTCGCGGCATCAAGAGATCAAGCAAAACAATGGAAAGCTGGTCCTGATTGGAACGGATCTTTTCGAGAGCGTCCAGGCCGTCAACCGCATAGATTACATCATATTTTTCTCCAAGGATTGTCCCAAGGAGGTTCCGGTTGATTTCCTGGTCGTCTACGATCAGAATGAGACGTCGGTTCATATCTTTTGAAAATGGCATGATTTTCCTTCTTTCGAATGAATGGTCTGTTCTGTCGCGATGAACTATAATGACAGAACTAACTACAACCATTATATATAAGATATCGCTTAAAAACGAACGAAAGAGAGGGGACGGATGGCAGCGCAGATCAGTACCGCAGAGGACAGACGAATCTATATTCTGAAAGAGGAACAGCCGGCACTGGCAGTGATCAAG
Organism: Solobacterium sp.; assembly: GCA_017514525.1. Lineage (GTDB taxonomy): Bacteria > Bacillota_I > Bacilli_A > Erysipelotrichales > Erysipelotrichaceae > Bulleidia. The sequence continues at coordinate 1,305 of JAFWJY010000282.1, forward strand.
CTGGGTGTACCGTTAATCGCCGGCATGTTCATCATGGTGCTGTACAATCTCGTGGATACCTTTTTTATTGGCCTTCTGCGGGATGATTACCAGCTGGCAGCTGTCAATCTGGCCTACCCGGTAATGATGGTCTCGGTTGCGATTTCCAATATGATCGGAACCGGAGCTTCTTCTCTGATTGCGAGAAGTATTGGCGCCTCGGATATGCAAAAGGCAAATCACACGCTGACCGTCGGCTGGATGCTGACACTGGTTAACAGTCTGATTGTCGCAGTACTGGGACTGGTATTCCGCATCCCGCTGGTACACCTGTTAGGGGCGAAAGCCAATACCTTTGACTATACAATGCAGTATGTCACTGTGATCCTGCTGGGAAGCTTCTTTACCATGGGCAGCTATACCTTTGGACAGTTGCTGAGAAGCGAAGGCTCCGTAAAGTATTCCGTCACCGGAATGATAGTTGGAACGATCGTTAATATCATTCTCGATCCGGTTTTG
>JAFWJY010000283.1 GCA_017514525.1 Solobacterium sp.
GCCCTGGAATCCATCCAGCATGATTGATGCCCTGGAGCATGGTGTCGGAATGATCGTTCAGGAAAACGGAACCGTACCGGGAATCACGGTGGCGGAAAATCTGTTCCTTGGAGAGATCGGGCAGTTTAAGAAAGGCATGAATATCAACCGCGCAGAACTGATGCGCCGGGCGGATGAAGCGCTGAATGCAATCGGAGTTTCAGAAATCCGTGCCTCCATGCCGGTAGGAATGCTTGACTTCCAGGCAAGAAAGCTCGTTGAGATTGCAAAGGTCGTAATGAAAGATCCGGATGTTCTTGTTGTGGATGAAACAAGCACAGCACTGTCCCATGAGGGACGGGAAATCCTGTATCGCGTCATGAAAGATTTTCGGAAGAAAGGAAAGGCCGTTTTGTTTATCTCACATGACCTCGATGAAATCATGGAGGTCTGCGATACGCTGACGGTTTTGCGGGATGGCACACTGATTCGGACATTTGCGAAAGAGGAGTTTGATGCGGATGCGATCCGAATGAGCATGATCGGCCGTGAATTAAAAGGGGATTATTACCGCAGTGACTTCGACTTGCCAGACAGCATAGAAGCTGTTCTTGAGGCAAAGGAAGTAACGGTTAAAGGTGAACTGGAACAAGTCAGCCTGACACTTCATAAAGGAGAAATCGTTGGAATCGGCGGTCTCAGCCATTGCGGAATGCATACGCTTGGCAAGGTGCTCTTTGGCGCAATCAAACCTGATCAAGGCAGCGTGACGATTGAAGGCTGCGAAGTGAAAAACGAAGCAGAGGCAATGAAGCATCGCATCGGCTACGTGGCAAAGGACAGAGATGTGGAATCGCTGAATCTTGCCGCAAGCGTAAAAGACAACATCGCGATTGCCGGTATGGAGCAGTACGCCTTGCATGGATTCCTTATTACCGGGCCGAAAGAAAACGAATATGTAGATCGACAGGTTCGGAGTCTTTCGGTCAAATGCTCATCTTCTGATCAGCCGGTACAGCAGTTGTCCGGCGGTAACAAACAGAAGGTGGTCTTCGGTAAGTGGATCGGCCGAGGCAGCGAGGTTCTGATCCTGGACTGCCCGACAAGAGGCGTGGATATCGGTGTCAAGAAAGATATGTATCAGCTGATGAAAGAGTTCCGTGATGAGGGAAAAGCAATTCTTATCATCTCGGAAGAACTGCCGGAGCTGATCGGTATGAGTGATCGTCTGCTCATCATGAAAGACGGCCGTATTCAGAAAGAATTCAGACGAAGTCCGGATCTGACGGATGCGGAAGTGATCGGATACATGATCTAAAGGAGCGAACAACCATGGATGAAAAGAAAAAAGAGCTGCAGGAAAAAAACAGAAAACAGCAGCTTCTGGTAACCCTGCTTCCTTTTGCGGCACTGATTCTGTTGTTTGTGATTCTCTGCATCGTCATACAAACAAAAGGATATCGTCTGCCGATGTATCTGAAGATCATCTTCAACGAAGGCGTCGTTCTCGCAATTGTGGCTACTGGTGCAACGTTCATTTATACCCTTGGCTCATTCGACATCAGCCTCGGTGCTTCAACACTGTTTGCGGCAACGATGGGGGTTATGACCTACAACGCAACGAACAGCATGCCGGCTATGCTGGGTGCTATCTTCCTGACTGCAGTAGGATGCTCGCTGTTAAGCTCGGTGCTTGCATCGGTATTCCATATCCCGGTATTTGTCACAACTGTAGCCATGATGTCTGTACTCTCAGCAGTCTCAGCACAGATCATCACAGTGAACGGCGGAGCGCTGGGCGGAATCAGTATTCCATCTGCTGCTGTAGCACCGTATGACAATATGGCATTTAAAATCACGGTTCTGGTTCTCTTCTTTGCACTGTGTCTGTTCCTCTTTAACTTCACAAAGATCGGCCGCAGGCAGAAATTCCTCGGTGGCAATCCGGTTTGTGCAAAACTGACGGGAATCGATATGAACAAATACGCAATCATTGCATTCCTGATAGCTGGAACAGGTGTCGCGATTGGCGCATTCCTGACGCTTGTCTATACGCCATCCGTTACAACAGGGACTGCAGGCAGCATCGGAATGAATATCCTTGTGGCAATTGTATTTGGCGGAATGCCGATATCCGGTGGTCCGCGCTCAAGGATCTATGCGGCAGTTACCGGCGGCTTCAGCTACATCATTCTGAACAATATTCTGAAGATTCTGATCGACAGCAATGCCGGTTACGGAATCAGTCAGATCATTTCGGCGGTATTCTTCCTGGCAGTTGTTTACGTCACCAGCATGAATTACCGGTCAGCATATTTACCTAGATAAACAATCGTCTGATGAAAGACAGAACAAATAAATGGAGGAAAGTTATGAAAAAGTTCTTAAAGATGATGATGTCTCTCTCACTCGCATTCGCACTTGCGGCATGCGGCTCAAGTACACCTGCAACTTCAGGAGACAGCGGCAGCACTGCAGCACAACCGGCTGCTGTTTCTGGAAAGACCGTCAAGATCGGCGTCCTAGTGGCGGATGTCAGCGGTGAGGAAGCACTGGGCTTCCGCAGCTACTTCGAAAACTATATCGCAAACAATTACAACGCAGAGTTCACTTATACCGAACAGCTGACAGACGCTGCAGGAGAAAAGGCAGCTATTGAAAAGTTCGCTGCACAGGGATATGACGCAATCATTTCCATGTCCGATTCTGATCGTGCAACCCAGCTTCAGACAAGCATTGACAACGGTCTGTATTACGCAGTTGCTTCCGGAATGCTGGCGGATGAACAGTTTGAACAGTACAAGAGCAATGAATACTTTGTCGGTCAGGTAGGTCCGAGTATGGATGCAGAATACGAAGCAGGATATGAAATGGGTAAATACTTCGCTGACAAGGGTGTAAAGAAAGTTGCTCTGTATGGTGCATTTATTCCGAACCCGATGCATGTATACCGTGCAGCCGGCGTGCTTGCAGGAATCGGCGCTACTTATGGCGGAGCATCTGAGAAAGATGCAGTTGTCGGTCAGATTTTCGGTGATCAGGGAATTGATATCAAGAAAGTAGAAACTGGTGATGTTGAACTGGTCGGATACTTCCAGGGTTTCGGCGATACCACATTTGATGAACTCTTCGCATGCATCGGTGCACAGCCGGAGGCATTCCTCTCTGTCGGTATGGCAACAACATTCTTCACACAGAATCTCAATGATGCAGGCATCGAATTCTCCGATATTGATTCCTTCACAGAAGCAAATGGTGAAGCAATGAAAAACGGAAAACTCGTTTATCTTGCGGGTAAATACTCTTCTTCCATCGGTCCGGTCTTTGCGGCAATCATGAATGCGGTAAATGGCACACCGGTCAGAGATGCTGACGGCAATGCAATTTCTCTGAGTCAGGATTATCTGGTTGCGACGGATGCGGCAAGCTTTGAGAAATATGCGACAGCAGACAAAGGCGACACTCCGATTTTCAGCAAGGACGTGCTTGACACGATGATCGGCGCTGTTTCCTACGACGACTTCGCAACAGCAGTTGCAGCAAACCGCGGTTAATTTACACCAAACACTGTGCGGCATGACAAACATGCCGCACAGCTTCTTACAAAACAATAAATGGAGGCGGATCTTATGAACCAGACTATGACGACAAACCGGAAAATACGCGGGGCTTTGTCAATCCCTGTGCTGACTGGAATAATACTGACAGTACTTTGTGCAGTTAATGGAAAAGCAATGATTGCAAATAAAACAGGATTTAATTTCTTTGTTCTGTATACAGCAATCGTAATGCTTACAACAATGGCGCTTTCCATAAATCTGAATTCCGGACGGTTTGATTTTTCCCTGGGATCAATTGCAGTACTGGCGTCGGTTCTCTCCTGTCGAATTACATTTGCGCTTTTACATGGCGGTACGGGAAGTGCGGTACTGATGCTTGTGCTGAATATTGTGATCGGTGCCGCGATTGGTCTTGCTTCCGGGATGATTTACGTTACACTTCGCATTCCGCCAATCATCACCTCATTAGGTGTAACCCTTGTGCTGGAAGGCATTACGTTTACGATCACTGAGGGCAAATATGTTATGAACGAAGTGCGAAACGCTTCCATGTCTGCTTTTGCAGGAAACTGGATCTGGTCAGCATTACTGATTGCCGCAGTGCTTGCGTTCATGATCTGGATCTTTGATCACACGGAATTCGGTTATAACTATGCAGCTCTCAAGAGTAATCAGAAAGTTGCGGTCAATACCGGTATAGATGAAGTCAAAAACGCAGTGATCTGCTATGCCATCTGCGGCGGACTTATGGGAATTGTCGGATTTCTTCAGGCCGCAAGAAGCACAAGCATTAACGGCGGCGCATTGAACTTTGGTTCGATTGCAATCATGTTTACTGCCTTCCTTCCGATGTTTATCGGATGCTATATTGGTAAATACTGCAATGAAAAGATTGGATTTCTGCTGGCTGCTTTATGCATGTCAATGCTTAATTCCACCTTTGCGGCATTCTCCAATGAAATCAGCGCATTCATGCAGTCGATTATCAACGCTGTCCTGCTGGTTGTATTCCTGATCTATCTCAGCAACGAGGATCTTCTGAAGCGATTATTACGACCTTCTGCTGAACGTGGATGATTCAGGTTTAGGCATGGAGGTGTGAAATGATCAATTTAAAGGGGAAACCGTTTTATCTTACGGATCAGCAGATTTCCTGGGTACAGAACAAGCTGGCGTCGATGAGCCTTGAAGAGAAGGCAGGTCAGGTATTCTGTCCGATGGGATTCAACGACGATCCAGGACTGCTTCGACATATGGTTTGTGATCTTCATGTTGGGGCAATGATGTATCGCC
>JAFWJY010000284.1 GCA_017514525.1 Solobacterium sp.
CATTCCGGAAATGCCGGTCATGAAAGCATTGCAGTGAAAGCAGATATCACAGCCAGTGCAAAGAAAGACAGCAAATTTGATATTACTGCCAGATCCGGTGATGCGGATTACACGTATGGCATTTTTGGTGATATTACCGCAAAAGGAGCAGACAGTGAGCGGATTTCCTATATCACAGTATACTCAGGCGATGGGATTGAGACGATCGGCATCACAAAGGAAACGAAAGATGGTGAACAATCCAATATTGAACTGAAGAATGTTATCCTTCAAGCATACTCCGGAACCGGAAAACCCGGAAGTGCAGATGTGCGTTCCTACGGTATCCTCGGCAACAACCTGAGTGCAGTAAATTCCATTGTTTATGCACAAAGCGGTGAAGAAGAATCGAGCATCTTAAACGGCACCAGCAACGGAATCTGTCTAAATGGGGACCTCATTGCTAAAAGCAGTGATGTTAAAGGCTATGGAACTGGAACCGCGCTGATCAATATTGGTATCCTGGCAGACCGCATCAATGCAGATAAAGAAAGCAGTATTACAGGTTTCGCCGAGTATGGAAAAGAGTCTTCCGTCGGCATCGCTGTTCTTCGCTCACTCTATGCAGATGATAACAGTTGTATTGATGGTTATTCCGGTAATTCTGCGGAATATACTGTTGGCATTTATTGTTTCTCTCCTGATGAAAATCCTATAACAGTTAAAGATAATTCAAGAATAATCGGCAGAGCAGGGGATATTGATCTCACTGGCGTTACCCTTGATGAGGAGGAAACGCTTGAAGCGATCAGTGCCGGCATCTATATCACAGGACTTCCGCTTACAGAGAATACGGTTCTTGAGCTGAAAAACAGTGATGCGATTGGTTCATCCGGTTCCATTAATTACGGAGAATATGGAAATAGTTCCTTCGTTGCATTTAAGACCTATGGCATTTATGCGGATGTAATCAAAGCCAATAACAGTACCGTATCCGGTAAGACGGAAGCGTATCTCCTTTCCGAAAGAGGAGAAAATGCGGTTGCAGATGCGTACGGTATCTATGCAAAGCAGATCGACGCCAAGAAAGGCAGCGAAATCTTCGGCGGGCGTCAATCCAGTGAACCGGAAGCGATACAGGAACCGATTGAATCCAGCAAACAGTTCAGCAATTCGAATGGCATCTATGTTGGCGAACTGAATGTCAGCAAGAGTACGGTAAATGGATTCGGAGAGCAGGCGGATTTCTCCGCAGGCATTGAGCTGGGCAAGACATTGAATGCGAAAAAATCCGTGATCCGTGGAACCGGTGCAGAGAACTCTTATAACTCCTATGGCGTCTTTACAAGCGATGCACACCTTGTATTAGACAAAGAATCCTCCTTCTATGGGAAGGGCGGAGATCAGTCTCTGATTTCAGGCGGAATCCTGCTTGGCAACACCAGTCTGGTTGAAGTTAAGAACAGCAGTATCGTTGGTGTTGGTGGAGACAATGTGAACGTATCCTATGGCATCAGCGGATATAATACCAGTCTCCATGTCGAGGACAGCGAAATGACAGCGCATGCCGGTATCGCATCAATGAATTCCTATGGAGTCAGTCTGCGAGCCGACAGTAAACTTATCATTGAAGGAAAGAGTAATGTCTTCGCAGACACCGGTGATCGCGAATCGATGGAACCCAGTGGAAAAGAATCCTATGCAATCTATATGGAAAGACTGGGTGAAGATGAAGCCGGTATGATTATGGTTTCCGGTGACAGTTCTCTGGTTGCTGTTTCCTCCGGTGCAGAAGAGGAAAGTGTTGCCATCTATATTGACGGCTCTATCTTCCTGTATGATACCTCCCTGCTGATCTCCATCTGTAATACAGAAGCAGGAACTGGAATCGGTCTGGAGAATGGCAATCTCTATGCGATGGATCATTCTGAAATCGTCATTGCCGGCTCAAAACAGGCCTTCGGAGATCATGTAGGACAGTACCTGTTTGACAATCGCGGTGTACGGATCAGCGAGAACTGCAAAGGGAAGCCGTATACCTACTGGAACAAATATGATGATCTTCGAACAGAATCTGTTAAATATGCAGAAATTGATGATGATGAGCAGCAGAATTATGTAATGACTTCCGGAGAAGTGATCTGGAAAAAGGACAGTACGGATGGCGCTGTGTTTGTGTTCAAGAACAGTGATGAGACGACGGTCAATATTACCTATCCTCATTTCACAGGCGTTCAGGTTGATGGAGAACGGTTGGATCCAAGCAAATATACTGCTATACCGGGAAGTGTCATTGTGACTCTGAAGCCTGCCTATTTGAATACCCTGGAGGAAGGGATCCATTTCCTCACAGTGATGTTCAATAATGGCAATAATGTGTCTTCTCAGTTCCGGATTGCCAAGGCGGATCCGAAACCGACACCGGAACCAGGAAAAAAGGGTTCCGGCGGAACCAGAACTTCCAATACGAGTTCGGTTGTGACCTGTCAGATGGCAGGCTATCCAAACGGCTATGCCTGGAATGAAGCTGCGAAAGCATGCCAGCCTGGTTATATCGATGCTAACGGAGTGTTCCATAGTTATAAG
>JAFWJY010000285.1 GCA_017514525.1 Solobacterium sp.
CACTTGCCATCAGGCCATAGTTGGTTCCCTCCTGTGAAGTCAGCTCATTCAGCAGCCGGGTGATGCCGATCATCTCCGGGCGGCGCAGGAAGAACATCTGGGTAAACAGGTCATTATAGGACCAGAGGAACGAAAACACGGCCACGGTCACAAACGATGGTTTGCATAAAGGAACAATAATGCGGAAAAAGATCTGCAGCGTGCTGCAGCCTTCCAGGTATGCCGCTTCCTCCAGTTCAACCGGGAGGGAGGCGATATACCGGCGCAATACGATAATCGCAAAGGACAGGTTTCCGGCAATGGAAGGCAGTATGATGCTCAGCATCGTCAATCCCCAGGAATCCGTATTCGTGATTCCCCATCCGGTTTCCATCCGATAGACCGGAATAATCGTTGCGAATACCGGAAACATCATGCCTGCCACAACTAATGTACTGAGCAGCTTCTTTCCCGGAAATTCATACCGGCACAGCACATACGCCGCCATACCGGCAATCACGACGACCGCAATGGCAACCGTACCGGAAATCACAAGCGAATTGCGGTACGCACTAAAAATGCTGAGGTTGTTGAATGCCTTGCGATAATTGGCTAGCGTAAAGAGATCGCCAAGTGGCAGGGCAAACGAATTGGAAAGGATCTTGTCCTTTGCCTTAAAGGAATTCATAATGACCCACAGGATCGGATAGATGGTAGTGAGTGCCCATAAGACAAGAATGATATACAGGCTTTTCGGGTCACTGTTTCTTCGCTCTGTTTTCATGTCAGTAGTCCTTTTCTTTGAATATCACTCCGGTGATCTGCGACAGAATAATGCCAAGCAGAACAATCATGACCGCAATCGCAGACCCATAGTCCACATTTTTCACTTCCATGGTCTGGTAATACATATAAGTACCGGTCAGGAACGTCGACTTAACCGGCATTCCTTTTGGAAACATCGTCCACGGAAGATCGAATACTTTCAGCGCTCCGGTTACGCCAAGTACTGCACAGGTAACCAGTACATTGTGAATTAACGGAAGCGAGATATACCGGACACGCTGCCAGCGGTTTGCGCCATCAATCATGGCGGACTCATACAGCTCGGAAGAAATACTGTTCAGGCCGGTTTCAATGATGACAAAATAGAATCCCACATACTGCCAGGCAACCGGTATCATCATCGTTGCCAGCGCATGGTGTTCATCTTTCCAGTCTGTCAGTGTGGTTTTCCCAAACAGTTCCAGCATCTGATTCAGCATGCCCTTGTCATACAGGACAATCAGATTAAACAGCAGTCCTAGTGCAGTCGCACTGATGACAATCGGGAAGAAATACACTGTCCGGAAAAACTGCGTGCCATGCCGCACATTATCGACTAACAGCGCCAGCACCAGCGCAATTCCAACCTGGAAGATCAGCGTGACAACGATCATCAGTCCGGTATTCTTGAGACTTGTCCAGATCTCCGCATCCCCAAGCATCGCAGTATAGTTGGTATACCATGGTTCATTCCAGGCACCTGACGGGATGCCGAGTGTACGGATCGACTGAAAGCTGTTCAGGATATTCATGAAGAACGGATAGTACAGGAAGACTGCCATGAACGCAAATGCAGGAATGAGAAACAGCGGCAGCCACGTTTTTTTCTTATAAATATTCGGCATATTCGACTCCTTTGAAA
>JAFWJY010000286.1 GCA_017514525.1 Solobacterium sp.
AACCTCTGCGATACCGTGAAGGTTGTCTTTCCGGCGCTGAATGTCAGCACCAAGGCAAAGGTGGTCAAAACCGTCTGGAATGTACTGCTGGACCGATATGATTCCATTACGATCGGAGCAGTTCAGGGGCGGCTGTCGGCAACGCTTCAGGCTTCACAGGAAAAGGCAGTCGAACAGGCAGTAGCGCAGTCTGCCGAAGCCGCCAGCACGGAATACGCATCCAAGGCTGAACTGCAGTCTGTTGCCCACGCCACAGCGCGAATTGACACCCGCATGTATGAAGTTGAGGATTTCATCGATGCGATGAGCGGGACTAACGGCGGTTATATCTTCCTCACGATTGATGATAACGAGCAGACCGACGAACTGATCGTAACAGTGGACAGTCCGGTATTTGCGACAGCACAGAAGATGTTCCGGTTCAATGAAAGTGGGCTCTGCTATACCACAGGAGGATATGAGCACGGAACGTGGACAACCATCATTGACCACAATGGCAAGGTAAATGCCTCTGTGCTGTCCGGAATAATCAGTGATGCCGCATCAAAAAACAGCTGGAACCTCACGACGGGAGCGATGGCGCTGGCAGATGATGTGACATTCGGAGGAAAGAGTATCGCCACGATTGTTGGAGAACTCATGCCGGATGTGTCCGGGGCTTTAAATACAGCACTGAATACTTATGATACAAATCTGAATCAGGCCGCTGTGCTGAATAAGCTGAAAGCAGGCACCGATCCCACAGACCAGTCTGCCCGTACGGACAACGGTTTCTACCTTGGAAGTGACGGATATCTTCACATGTTACCGGAGCGGGTGATTACGGGCGGGGCAAACATCAGTTCTGTGTATCTGCCAACAACAATCGTGAACGGAGAAGTGACAAGCTCTGTTCAGGTACAGATCATTAATGGAATCATCTATCCGGCGTCTTCCAGCTGATAAGGAGGTTTTATGGCATACAACACCATGCTTATCTATGCAGTAAAACTGGATCAGGAGACAGGCGGAGTCCTGCCGGAAGTTCATCTGAAGCAGGGAATGTCCTCGATGCGCATCCGCCTGCAGATTAACCCAAGGGATCATCTGATCGATGCCTATAACAAAGCTGTGGTCTTTCGGGCAGTATTGCCGGACGGCACCGACTTTTTTACGACAGGCACAACAAGCCTGGTAGACACAGAACTGACGGCGACACTGTTCAACCAGGATGTTGAGAGGATGACAAGTGCAGTTGGCAAGTTCCGGTGCACTCTGACGATTTTGGATTCGTCTCAGCAGGCCACCCGGCAGAACTATATGAATCGCAACTTTCTGACCGTACTGCCGTTTACGGTCATTGTTCATGAATCAGCTTACAAGGAGGATTAAAGATGTTACAGAGAACGTATGAACTTGATATGGTTCCGGGCGGAATTCCGCTCTCCATTCATCTTTCCCAGTATGACTCAGATGTAATGCTGATCTTCCAGCTTTATGCAAGTCAGGGAATCCTCGCAATTCCCAATGAAGGCGTTACGGCAACCATACGGGGAACCAAACTGGACGGCAACGGCATCTCTGCTGAAGCTGTCTTTTCTTTTGTGGATTCCATCCCGACTGTGACGGTGCAGGTGACAAAGCAAATGACCGCCATTGCCGGGAAGAATACCTTTGAATTACTGCTGAAAGCGACAAGCGGATCATCGGAATATGATCTTCCCAGTGCTAACTTCTACCTTGATGTTGAGCGTGCGGCGCTTGATTATGACACACTGGCCTCGAAGTCGGAAATCATGGAGATTCAGGAAATTCTGGCGGATGCGGACAGCGTGATCGAGGCACTTGAAGTCTCTCAGACCACTCAGGCAAATATGGCAGCTTTGACCCAGCGTGCAGAGACCGCCGCGACCAATGCGGAACGGGATGCCGGAACAGCTTCAGATGCCAAGGATGATGCGGTTTCTGCGAAGGATACTGCTGTAGCTGCTGTGAATGGCTTCAACGATACGGTCAATACCGCCACTGCATCTGCTGTATCAACTGTACAGGCTGAAGGAACCACACAGGTGGCAAGAGTCACTGCGGCTGGCGATGATATCGAAGAATACGCACAGGGCGTGGTTGAAGATGCTGAGGATGCGATTGATGCAATAAAAGATACAGCTGTTGCGGATATTCAGTCTGCGAGTACTGCAGGTGTTTCTGCGGTAAATAGTACAAAGGATTCTGCTATGACCACCATCAACGCAAAAGCGGCTGAGATTGATGATGTGAAATCTGCAGCTGATCAGATGGCGGCTACCGCTTTACAGCAGTCTACACAGGCGATCAATGAGGTGGCAGGTGTAGAGGAGACAGTTGATACTGTCAGAACCGGTATAACCGCTCTTGAACTTATGCTTTCCGGCAAGGTGGATGGCGGATATGTGGAAAACGACAGTCTGTATCTTACCAGTGAAGGCGAAGTTGTCGCAGGACCGTTTACCGGATTCGGTGGCGGAGGTGGCGGCGGTGGAGGTAGTGCCACAAACAGTGCGGTAGTTACCCTGACCAACACGTCTGGATTTGTCAGCAGGACGATTGCCAGCGGATCACCGCTTTCCCTGTCGATTGAATGGTCTTCCATTGAAGACAATATGCCTACCGGAAATGGCTCTCTGACCGTAAAAGTGGATGGGATTGTTAAGGCAATCCTTGATGTGGCGCAGGGGGCTGTTACCGTTCCGATTGGCGATTATCTGAATACCGGATCAAATGCCGTTCAGCTGATGATCTCTGATTCTTACGGAAACAGCAGGGTGAAGAATTACACCATTTCCGTTATTGAACTGTATGTGACAAGCTCATTTGATGATTCCGCAGTTCAAAATGGTGTTCTGGCATTTCCTTACACACCTTATGGTGCAGTATCGAAAACAGTTCATTTCATCCTTGATGGAGTTGCGCTTGAGACGGTTACGACTTCTGTTTCCGGAAGACAGCAGACCTACGTCATCCCGGCACAGACGCATGGCGCACATTCTCTTCGCGTTTACTTCGAGGCAACTGTGAACGGGAATACGGTGCGATCCAATGAACTGTATTTCGAGATTATATGGACGCAACTTCTCCATGAAACTCCGATCATCTCATCCAGTTATAACGAATTGACGGTGATGCAGTTTGCGACGGTGAATATCCCGTACCTGGTCTACTCACCAAACTCGCAAATGAGTGATGTGACAATAAGTGTTGCCGGTACGGTTGTCTCCGAGATTTCTGTAAACAGAACCAGGCAGACATTCAGCTATCAGCTGAATAACTCCGGACCGCAGGCAATTGTGTTCAGAACCGGTTCTGTGACCAAAACAATCAATCTGACGGTAACACCAGCGGACATTGACTGTTATGCGGAAACAGAAGATCTCGCTCTTTATTTGTCTTCAAAGTCCCGCTCTAATAACGAGGCGAATCCTGCTGTATGGAAATATGGAGAGGGCGAGGATGAGATTGCCGCAAGCTTCAACGGGTTCAACTGGACATCCGATGGATGGCTCAGGGACGATGACGGCGTTACCGTGCTTCGGGTTATGGGAAGCGCAAGAGTCACCATTCCGTTCATGCCGTTTGCCAGTGACTTTAGAGCCTCTGGTAAGACCATCGAGATCGAGTTTGCGACCCGTCCGGTGCTGGATTATGATGCGGTAATTTTGTCCTGTATCAGCGGCGGACGCGGACTTGTAATGACACCGCAGAAGGCAACGTTGACTTCAGAGCAGTCTGAAATCTCGATGCAGTACAAAGAGGAGGAGCATGTTCGGATCACTTTCGTATGTGAGAAACGGTCGGAAAACAGACTGCTATTGGTGTATATCAACGGCATTCCGTCTGGTGTAGTCCAGTATCCGGCTGACGATGACTTTTCACAGGCAGTTGCGACTCCAATCACAATCGGAAGTTCGGACTGTGGTATCGACATTTACTGCATTCGTATTTACGACAATGATCTCAACCGCAAGCAGGTGATGGATAACTGGATCGCAGATACGCAGGATGGTGCGCTGATGCTCAGGAGATACAGTCATAACAACGTCTACGACGCCTATGGCAATATCGTTATTTCCAAACTGCCTTCTGATCTGCCTTATATGGTTCTGGAAGCCGCTCAGCTTCCTCAGTATAAAGGAGACAAGAAAACGATCACCGGCTCCTATACTGACCCGGTCAACCCAAGTAAATCCTTCACTTTTTCCGGCTGTCAGATTAATGTGCAGGGAACTTCTTCTGCGCCATATGCAAGGAAGAACTATGACCTGCAGTTCAAGTCTGGTTTTGAGATGACCGCATCCGGCAGACACGAGGATACTTTCGCGCTGGATTCATCGGTGATTCCATTCAACCGGTTTGTGTTGAAAGCGGATGTGGCATCCTCGGAAGGTGCCAACAATGTCGAGCTGGTTAAGCTGTTCTGTGAGATTTCACCGTTTCAAACCAGAGAAAAGCAGGCTGATCCAAGAGTCCGGCAGGGTATCTTTGGATTTCCGATAGTTGTTTTCTGGTATAACACAGAAACCGGAACGACATCATTTCTCGGGAAATATAACTATAACCTTCCAAAACGTGCGCCAGAACCATACGGATACTCCGGCGACATGGAATCCTGGGAGTTTCAGAACAATACGAGTAACCTCATGTTGTTCAAAACGGACTTCTTTGATGAAACGATGGTGGAGGATCCGG
>JAFWJY010000287.1 GCA_017514525.1 Solobacterium sp.
AAACAGTGTGACAATGATCCGAACCGGCTTTGATTTGAACTTCAGGGAATCAATGATCGTCACAAACAGGAATCCGGATACCAGGGAATACAGCAGTCCCATTCCCCAGACTGTTGCCTTCAGGGTTTCCACGCCCTGTCCTAAGCCAAATCGTGACGGAAGATTCAGCATTGCGACAAAGGCAGAGACAAAGTGGTAATAGCCCTGATACAGATAAAGGCCATCCCATTCCTGTCCGACTCTGCCGGTATAAAGGTTAAACAGATTGAGCTGATCAATGCCGATGTTCTGAGCGATGTAATTCAGATACATTGGGGAATCGGAATATTCCAGATCAATAAAGCACAGGTAGAAGACGACCAGAAACGCAGCCGTGCCAAACAGCACCCAGAGCGTCTTCCACTGGAACAGCTCACATTTGACCGTTTTCCACTCCTTCGCCAGGCAATACAGGGCATATAACAGGACCGCAACGGTCCAGGCAACAATCAGGTCAAACGACAGATGAAAATACTGAATCGGATAATAACCTGCCTGCAGGAACGCAAAAAAGAACGCAAGTCCAGCCGGGACACTGATGCCCCGGACCGGTGCGTTAAGTCGATGCAGCGTATGAATTCCCAGCGCACTCAGCAGAGGAATGCTCAGGAAGATAGAAGCGATGATCCATTTCATTTGTTATTCAGCTCGTAGTTGTTCAGTACTTCTTCCAGAATCTGCAGGGTCTGATTCTTGATGGAATCCAGCACGATGCCAGCTGCCAGTAAGACAACCGCGCTCAGAATCAGAATGGCACCGGCAAAGCTGTGCCCTGCCACCGCTAATGGAATGCCAATGATCAGCAGAAGCACAAAGATCAGAAAGAAGAAATAGAATGGCCGGTAATTCTTATACAGGTCAAACAGCGTTACCAATACCTTCCAGCCATCTTTATAGGTATTTAATTTCGAAAAGGAGCCTTCCGGGCGATCCCGGTAGGTAATCGGCAGCTCTACCACATTTAAGCGCATGATGAGGGAAAATACCGTCATCTCCGTTTCGATCTGGAAGCCTTCAGAGCGCACCGGCATGCATTTGACAAAGCGCCGTGAGAATACCCGGTAGCCTGTCATGATATCTTTAATCGATCCATGAAACAGGCGGTTGATGAGATCCCGCACCAGATTGTTTCCAAACTCATGGAAGGCACGCTTGTTTTCACTGTAATAGGTGCCGTTGCTTAAACGGTCGCCAATCACCATATCCGCATTCCCTTCCAGTACCGGTTCGAGCAGCTTCTGCACTTCTTCCGCCGGATAGGTATCATCTCCATCCACCAGAACATACGCATCCGCATCGATTTCCCGGAACATGGTCCGTACGACATTACCCTTTCCCTGATGGGTTTCCTTACGGACAACAGCCCCTGCCTCTTTGGCCAGTTCTGCGGTTTTGTCCGTACTGTTATTGTCATATACGTAAATGACTGCCTCCGGCAGTACAGTCTTAAAATCCCGTACCGTTTTGGCAACCGTCAGTTCTTCGTTATAACACGGTATTAATACAGCAATCTTTTTTTCCATACGAAAAGTTTACCATGAATCACTTACCTCCGTTCGTGCAACCGAACGAAAAAAAATGGAAGCTCTGAATGAACTTCCACTTCTTTGATTAGCGACGATCTTCTTTGATACGAGCGTTCTTCGCAGACAGACCCTTGAGGTATGTGAGCTTGGCACGTCTTACCTTACCGTAGCGAACAACTTCGATGTGATCGATGATCGGGCTGTGTACCGGGAATGTACGCTGTACGCCGATACCGCCGGAAATCTTACGTACGGTGAATGTTTCGCCGATGCCGCCGTTCTTCTTGGAAACGCAGACACCTTCGAACATCTGAATACGGGATTTCTCACCTTCACGGATTCTTACGAATACCTTTAATGTGTCACCCGGCTTGAAGTCAGGGACGTCGTTACGCAGCTGTTCTTTTGTGATCTTGTCAACTAAATCGAGTTTCATTTCCTTTTCTCCTTACTCTTCACATGATCATCTGCTCATAGCCCTACTATCTGCCAGCGGAACAGTGACGCGCGATTGCGCAAGAAGTATATTAGCATACGGATTCGTCAGTGACAACCATTTTCCGGTTTAATCGACACGTTCTGCCTTCATCCGTTTTTTATCCAGATACATCCGGTCATCCGCCGCATTCAGCGCTTCAATCGGTTCCATTGGCGCATCTGCCGTGCTGTCAGTTCGACCAATGGCAATCGAGAGCCCATAAGGAAGATCTGTTTCCCGCTGGTTGATGGTTTCCACTGCCTTGCGGAAAGCCTCTACTGCTTCATCCCCTTTGGTCTTATCCCCTGAGATGCAGGCAATAAATTCATCCCCGCCCCAGCGGCCGTAGAAGCCGCGGTTTTCAAACGCAGTCGTCATTGCCTCCGCTGCCAGTTTCAGCATCTTATCGCCGATATCATGGCCAAATGTATCATTGGCCTTCTTCAAGAAGTTAAGATCCAGAAACAGCATGGTGTAATCCGTTATCTTCTCTTTTACCAGATTATCCAGCTGTACATAGCAGGCACTGCGGTTCGGAATGCCGGTCAGGTTGTCCTGATACGCAAGCCGTCGCAGCTGTTCCTTCTCTACCTTTTCCATCAGGTCACTGGCATAGCTGTAACCAGCTGACAGAATCATGGTCAATACCAGTTCCGCAATTGCCAGAGGCCCTAAGGAAGAACGCAGGAATGGTATGGAGGTGCCGAAGTTATTAACAAAGTTAAACCGCATAAATTCCAGCATGCCGATACCGATACAGATGCGGAAGCCATATTCCGCAATCTGCTGGGAGAAGGTGCGCTTCTGCGCGCGGTCACGAACGATCGAAACAAAGTATGTCAGCATCATCAGCAGGATAGCCGCATGCAGGGGCATGAGCACTGTGCTGTAGCTGGCAGGAACCGGAGAGAAGTTCAGAATCGTTGCATATATAAAGAAGACGGTAAAGAAGATCGCAAAGCCCTTCATCAGGGTCCTGGTCACTTTGTCCTGAATGTGAATCACCATGTACCAGGACAATGGGATGCAGGCAGCGAATAACGCCAGGTATTCCCCCTGCGCAGCAAAGATACTGTCCGACAGGATATACAGGAAGCCCTGCGAACCGGTATTCCAGAGAATGATGGAAAAGCAGAAATAAGCCAGAAGCGTCATTGGGTTGAACTTTCTGCGCAGGATGGACAATACCGTCATCAGAATGGACGCAAAGCCGGTCAGCACCAGCATTGCCATTAACAATAGGAATGCCGATTCCTTTCCTGTCAGAAGGTTCTTGGAAACGTGTCCGCCCGGGGAAAGCCAGGCAGAAAACGACGTAAACGACGCGCGGTCGACCGGCGTGATCTCAATCGTGATCGATTTCTCTGCGTAATCCGGCGGCAGTGAAACAACATAAAACTGGTTGCAGGGCATGATGCCCTTTTCGATCAATGCGGTGTCCTGCGTATAGATCTGATCATCCCCGCAGAATACGTTCACCTTGGAGCTGTTGACGAAGAAGCTGAGATCCGCACCAATTCCATAGGGATTTTCAGATGGTTCATCAATCACAATGGTCAGGGTATCTCCCTTATGAACTGCTGAAAACGTATGGCCTTGAAAGGATTCCGTCGTTCCATCCGAACGTACAATCTGCCCATGCATACGGTCATCCTGAAACAGCTTGTATTCCGGACGGTTACCGTTAAACCGCAGGAAAACACGCATCCCCAGTCCAAAGCACAGAATCGAAATTCCGATGACCAGAATGAGGCGCTTAAACGCAAATAGTTCTGTTGATTTCTGTTTCGTCGTTGCCATCAATATTTTTATATATGATTTGAGCTACAGATTCCAGTCATGGCCGGTATTCTGCAGTAATCCAGCCAAAGTGCTGACAGGCCTTCAGAATGCCGTCATCCGTATTGGCTGCCGTCACATAATCCGCCTTATCCTTTAATTCCTGCATGCCGTTGCCCATCGCAATGCTGGTCCACATTGGGTCAAACATCACAAGGTCATTCACCGCGTCGCCAAATACCACGACATCTTCCAGCGGCGCATCGAGCAGCTTCATCATCCGGATGATGCCATCCTTTTTGGCATCATACTGATAGTTCAGATACGTGCCCATCCGCAGATGACCATGAAGTGAGATCCATGGATAACGGGATTCCGCTTCTTTGGTGATCGCAATATAAATCTTATATATGGCGGACAGTGCCGTCACATCAAGATCCGGTTCATAGCGATAGGTTGTAAGCTCGGTCCGTCTTCCAGCCTGTTCCAGAAAGCGGAAGTCTTTCATCACAACCAGGTCGCTGTCTTCCACGCTGAGCACATAGCCGATGCCCTCTTCTTCGCAATGGCGGATCAGCGCCTGTGCCTTATCCATTGGCAGCGGAATATTTTCAAGCATCACTCCGTCCTTTACCAGACATGCGCCGCCGCAGCAGACAAGGTTTTTGATGCCGATAGGGTCCGTAAAGGAAACCGTCTTATAATGCGCACGGCCTGTCGCAATAGAGACAAAGTGCCCATTGCGCTCCAGTTCATGGAGTGTCCATTCCGCACTTGGAATAATCTTGTGTGTCGCATCATCTGTTAAGGTCGCATCGATATCAAAAAAGAAATACTTCTTTCTCATGGCAGAACCTTCCGCATGGAAAAGCCAAGTGAAATTGGAACTGCCTGAATCGCAAACGCATAGCGGTCTACATCCGTACAGATCCAGAAGTCCTGTTCCGGGAATACGTCTGCCTGAGCTGGATCAAAGAATTTCTTTCCCTCCTGATAGCGGAGCTGATAGGCCTTCTCTTTGATATCAGAACAATCCTCACCCAATAACAGGGAACGGATGTACTGTGCACATAACAGATCCTCCTCCGTTTTGCGCCGGCCTTCCCATCCCATGCATACCAGTGATACCTGCGATGGATGCATCTGTTTTATGACGGAAGCGGTTGCCCTGGCATTGACCAGAGAAGCCGCAAAAATAATATCTGCCTTGGATGCGGCACTGAGGCCCTGTGTCCCGGCGGAGGTGGTATGAAGCACGGTTTTTCCATGAAAGGAAATTCCTTCCACCTCGGACGGACTGTTGCCGTAATCAAAGCCTTCGGGCTTTCGACCCTGGCGCTCCCCTATCAATACGAAGGACGGATTCTGCTGTTTCTGTGCCCTGGCGGTTTCTACTGATCCGATTGCGATCAGCCGTTCCGCTCCCTGGTCCAAAACAATCGGTTCAAGCGAAAAGGCGCGGAAAACGTCAATAATGACCGTCGCTCCGCGTGCCTGGTTCGCGCCATCCAATAATTCAAGAATTGAAATATCCATCACGAAATCACTCCATAAACCATCGGTTCCGGTTTCCGGTATTCGCTGCAAATCACAATGGATTTCTTCAGGAGATTCAGCGCATCCTCCAGCAGCGTCTCCTTATTGACATAGAGATCTGCCAGAACATCCCCTTTGGATACCGCCTGTCCGCAGCGCACCTTCATGACAAGACCTACCGCCGGATCAATTTTGTCTTCCTTGGTTGCCCGGCCTGCGCCAAGCATCTGTGCCGCGGTGCCGATTCCCTCGGCATTCATGTGGTCTACATAGCCATCCTGATCTGCCTGCAGATATACATGACGTCTGACCTGCAGCAGCTGGTCAATGGTTTCCTTCGTCAGATAGGAACTGTCGCCTCCTTCCAGCTCGAACATTCGCCGGAACCGCTTCAGTCCTTCCCCGTTCTGGATGTTTTCCTTCAGCATGGCACGGGCTTCTTTCTCAGAATGGGCAAGTCCCGCAAGTTCCAGCATATTTGCGCCGAGAATCATGCATACTTCATAGAGCGGATCTGTTTCGGGAACATCACCAGACAGTACTTCCATCGCTTCCTTGACTTCCA
>JAFWJY010000288.1 GCA_017514525.1 Solobacterium sp.
CAATGCAGCCGGAGCCTTTGATCTTTGTACGGCCTTTGTTCTGATCCATAATCATTTCAATTACTTCTACCGCTGATCCTTTTGCCTCATGTCCTGTCAGGAACCCGGTGCTGGTCTTTATGAAATCAGCACCTGCCGCGATAATACATTCACAGCCTCTGCGAATCTGCTCTTCATTCAGAGCGTCTGTTTCAAGAATGACCTTAAGCTCATGGCCAAGGGCATGCGCCGCATCAGCACAGGCTTTTAAGTCTGCAGTCACTTCATCATATTTGCCGGAGCGCAGTTTACCAAAGTTTGCGACAATATCAATTTCTCCGGTAACGTCATATTTTCCGACAATTTGAATCTGCTGTACGCGACTCTCTGTAGAGCTGTCTCCAAAGGGGAAATCTGTCACAGGACAGAGCTTTGTGTCAGTGCCCTTTACATACGGCTCACAAAGGTCCATATATGCCGGATTGATGCAGATGGTGGCACATCCGAGCTGTACGCCGTCTTTTGTCAGTTCGATGATTTCCTCTTCTGTAAACTCGGGTTTTAAAACAGAATAATCGATGTAGGAGGCGAGTTCTTTTACACTCATTTCAGACGCTTTTTTTGCTGGTTTCATGTTCATTCCTTTCCTTACTATTGTGTGTTATATCTGAAACACTTGTATGCAAATTCATGCTAGCACATTGTATGGATGCTGTTGTTATGGAATGCATTACTTAAAGCTGTATGAGAATACTTCGTGTATTTCTTTGTCGTAGCCATCGTAGAAACCGGATGGCATACCGGCAATGATTCTTGCGCCACGGTTATAAAGCAGTAGGAACTGATTGCGCATACGGTCAAACGAAAGGCCTTCGATTTCACCCTGTCTGGTAACGTCATCAAATGTTTTTTCCAGTATGACATTGGCAGAAGATCCGTCAGGATTGATTTCAATACGATACATGTGATCCGGTTCATTCTGATCTGCATCGCCGTCATCACAGGTTACATATAAACTTCCATCATGGTAAGCGACGCCTTGAATCCATTTGGTACCTTCCTGCATCCGGATCTTTTTCTTATATGCACCGCTGTCGAGGTCATATGCATAAAGATAACTGCTGGAATCATCATCAATCCAGGACACCATATAAACTGTTCGTGAATCCGGATCAACTGCAATTCCGGAACATTCTTTTTGCCCGGTATCTGACTTGAACGGGAAGACTCTCTTAAGTTCCAGAGTATTGCCATCATAAACAGCGACCTGTATATTCGTTCCGTCCCCATCCATGAAATATTCAACGCCTAAATACAGTTCATTCTGGTATACATCAATATCACCAATGTGATTTACTTCCAGTTCGTATCCAAGAAATGGATTTGTGTTTTCTGCGACAACATTCCAGTTTTCATCATACTTTGTCAGTGTTCCAGAACCGCTGACCCAATAAGAGTCACCGTCGGTGCAAATGCCCTGACGGCCGGCTACTTCCTGAACAGAAGAAAGTTCATAGGTGTACTTTGGATTAGTTGCTGCAGAATCTGTCGTTGTGTTTCCAGTTTGGCCGCAAGCCGCAAGTGTGGTTATAACAGCCGAAAAAGTGAGTGTCTTAACGTATTTGTTCATCAACTGAATTATAAACGATGGGATGCCTTGCCAGAAACAGCAATATTTACACTGCGATAAGTATTTATGGAGACCATAAAGAATGGTAGTATTCCCTTAAGAAATACACGCTTTTTTCAACATTAGGAGGACTTATGAAAAAGAATCATTATTTCTTGATCGGTCTGTTTGCGGTTGCAGTATGCCTGGGCATGCTTAACTTGAAACCAAAACAGGCTGCACCAGCTGCCGCAGATGGCTCCCTCTTTATTGCCGGGACCTATGAAGCTGAGGCAGAAGGATTTGGCGGCGGCGCAAATCCGGTAAAGCTCAGTGTTACATTCAGTGACTCTGAAATCGAAGCGATTGATTATACTGCTGACGGAGAAACTCCAACTGTCGGCGGTGCGGCATTGCCACGTCTTGTGGAAAATGTTCTTGCGGCACAGTCTCCTAATATCGATATGATCAGTGGCGCAACTATTACTTCAACGGCATTCTTTACAGCCCTGAATGACTGCATTACACAGGCAGGTGCAGATCCGACGCTGCTGGAATCCAAAGCAGAAGAAACAGCTGCTGAAAACATGGAGAAAACGGCAGATGTAGTGATTGCCGGAGCCGGTGGTGCAGGTATGACTGCAGCAATTACTGCTGCACAGGCAGGCAAGTCAGTCATTATTCTCGAAAAGGCATCTGTCACTGGTGGAAACTCCAGTTATGCGACTGGCGGTATGAATGCGGCTGATACGCATTATCAGGCTGAACAGGGTATTGAAGATTCCGCTGAACTATATTATGAGGATACGATGAAGGGTGGACATGATATCAATGACCCGGAACTCGTGCGTACACTGGCAGAAAACTCCTCTGCCGCAATTGACTGGCTCGATTCCATTGGTGCTCCCCTCAGTAATATCGGACTTGCGGGTGGTGCTTCGGCAATGCGCCAGCATCGACCGGTTAACGATGAAGGTAAGATCCTTTCGGTTGGATCTTATCTGGTAGAGCATCTGACTTCCACCTGTAATGATCTCGGCGTTGAAATCATTTATGGTGCGAAAGTAGATGAAGTACTGATGGAGGATGGAAAGGCTGTCGGCCTGCATGCGACCGGTGAAGCGGGCAACTCCATTACGGTCAAGGCAAACGCTGTCGTAATCGCAACTGGCGGTTTTGGCTCCAACCCGGAAATGATTGTTAAGTACCGGCCGGATCTCAAAGGATATGTTTCAACCAATGCACCTTCGATTACAGGTGACCTGATCCCGGTTCTGGAAGGAATTGGTGCTGATTTCGTTGATCTGGAACAGATTCAGATTCATCCGACAGTTGTTCAGGCAGATGGATCTCTGATTTCTGAGTCACTTCGCGGAGATGGCGCAATCCTGCTGAATAAGGAAGGTAAGCGTTTCTGCAATGAAATCCTTACCCGTGATGTTGTATCCGGTCATATTATTGAACAGCCGGACAGCTTTGCATGGCTGATTGCGGATGAAGGAATGGCAGCTGAATCAACGGTAATTGAGAAGTATGTAAATAAAGGTCTGATGACGAAGTGTGATACAGTGGCTGATCTTGCGAGCTTTATTGGAGTGGATGAGGCTGTGGTGCAGGAAAGCCTTGATACCTGGAAAGCCGCATGTGATGCGGAAAAGGATGAGGAATTCGGCCGTGAAGGATATGATGCACTGCTTACAGATCTGTCTCATCCGCCATACTATGTAGTTAAGATTGCGCCAGGCATCCACCACTGCATGGGCGGCGTAAAGATCAATCCGGAAGCAGAGGTAATTGGAACAGATGGCGCTGTTATTCCGGGGCTGTTTGCGGCAGGCGAAGTAACCGGTGGCGTTCATGGCGGAAACCGCCTTGGCGGCAACGCTGTCGCTGACTTCGTTGTATTCGGCCGGATCGCCGGTGAAAATGCGGCAAAGTAAACAGAGCTGACAGAACGCATAAAGGGGTTTGCGAAATGCAGACTCCTTTTTCGTTCCAACGGATAGAAAGAAAGAGGGTTTATTCGGGTGAACTCAGCAGAAGTGATTGATTCTAAACAGCTTATGAACAGGGTATATGCGGGTTTTCGATGTTTAGCAGATAAAAACAATTTGATAGCCTGTTTTCCTATGATACTAAGTATAATAAATATATGTGCAAAGTCTTCTGTACCAGAAAAAC
>JAFWJY010000289.1 GCA_017514525.1 Solobacterium sp.
ACCCTGTTCATTTCCTTCAGCAGCACAACGCTTGCGATGGTCCGGCAGCTCAGTCCAGATCTGCATATGCAGGTATTGACGAATGAAATGCATATTGCCGGAAACAGAAGAATGAACTGCTGTACTGAAAACAGGCCTGTGTTTTGTCATATAATACAGATACGATGTTGCAGGAATCCTTATTCGACAACCGAAGTGAAACTACCCCTCTGGCAGATCGCATGCGTCCGGAAACACTGGATGATTACTGCGGCCAGGGGCATCTGATTGGTGAAGGCAAGGTGCTGCGGCGCATGATTGACCGGGATGAGGTTCAGTCCATGATTTTCTGGGGCCCTCCCGGCGTTGGCAAGACAACGCTTGCCCATATCATTGCCCGTGCCACAAAAGCGCGCTTCATCAATTTTTCAGCAGTCACTTCCGGAATCAAGGAAATCAAAGATGTGATGTCCAAGGCGGAACAGAATCGTTCGCTTGGCACAAAAACGATTCTATTCGTTGATGAGATTCACCGCTTCAACAAAGCCCAGCAGGACGCCTTTCTTCCCTATGTGGAACGGGGTTCCATTATTCTCATTGGCGCCACAACCGAAAATCCGTCCTTTGAGATCAACTCCGCTCTGCTTTCCCGCTGTAAGGTATTTGTACTGAATGCCCTGACTGCAGAAGATATCATTAATCTGCTCAAGCGGGCGGTATCCAGCCCTTATGGCTTTGGCGACTGGACCGTTGAAATCGATGAATCCATGTATAGCATGATCGCGGCTTATTCCAACGGTGATGCCCGCACTGCCCTTAATACACTGGAGATGGTCATCGTAAACAGCGAAACCGATATCCGTGTCGCCCATGTCACCAAGGAAATCCTGGAACAGTGCATTTCCCGGAAATCCCTGCTGTATGACAAAAACGGTGAGGAACACTACAACCTCATCAGCGCCCTTCATAAATCCATGCGCAACAGCGATGCGGACGCAGCAGTTTACTGGCTTGCCCGTATGCTGGAGGCTGGCGAAGACCCGCTTTATGTCGCACGTCGTGTTGTACGGTTTGCCTCTGAGGATGTCGGCATGGCGGATTCCCGTGCCCTGCAGATCGCGGTGGCTGCGTACCAGGCCTGTCAGTTCCTTGGCATGCCAGAGTGCAATGTGCATCTGACGCATGCGGTTGTATTCTGCTCGCTGGCTCCGAAATCCAACGCGCTTGAAGTGGCTTATATGACAGCTGCAGAAGATGCCAAGACAATGCTTGATGAACCCGTTCCGCTTCAGATCCGAAATGCGCCGACCAAATTAATGAGTGAGCTTGGGTATGGAAAAGATTATATGTATGCCCATGACTATGAAGGCCATATTACCGCCATGCAGTGCCTGCCGGATTCACTGAAGGACAGACATTACTACAACCCAAGTGATCAGGGACTGGAAAAACGGGTCAAAGAGCATAAGGATGCCATCGAGGCCTGGAAACAGGAACAGCGGGCAAAAGAGAAACACCACAACTAAGGACTCCAAATCGGAGTCTTTTCTTTGCGCAAAAAAGCCCGGTTTTGACACCGGGCCGGGGACTAGGAGCCTCTTGCAATCTTATTTGGAAGGAGCGCCGAACTTGATCTTTGTGGCGCCTGTAACCATGTCTTCAGAAATCAGCTGCAGCGGAGCGACTTCATAAGACAGTGTTGTGAATGCGGCGTTGTAGCCGGATTCTGTTGTGTATTCGAGTGTGAACGCACCGAGTGTTCCGTCTTCCTTAACGAGATTTGCCGGAACTGCATCAAACGTAATTTCCTGAGAGCCTTCCGGTTCAGCAGCACCGTCGATCAGGTTGTCACCTTTGTCGGAGGAGCCGGTCGGATACAGATACAGCTCTGTAACTTTTTCACCCGTCTGGTTGTAAATAGTATACTTCGCAGTTGTTGCCTGGAATGCGAGCGGTGTTGCGCCGGTCAGGGCATCCTGCGCCAGGAGAGTGAGCGGAACAGTCTCAATGTGCAGTGTTGTGAATGCGGCGTTGTAGCCGGATTCCGTTGTGAATTCCAGTGTCAAAGATGTTTCAGCAGCTTTGTCTCCTGCATCATAGGTAGCAGCTACTGCGTGGGCATCCTTGAATCCATGATCACCAGCCAGGTTTTCACCCTTCTCAGCAGTGCCGGTCGGATACAGGTACAGTTCAGTGATCGTTTCGCCGGTAGCGTTGTAGATGGTATATTCACCAACTGTCTGAACTTCTTTGGCTTCTTCTGTTTTTGTTTCAGCCTTTTCTTCCGTCTTTTCTTCAGCAGGTGCTTCTGCCGGTGCTGCAGAGCCACAAGCTGTCAGCAGCAGGGCTGCTGTAGTCATCGCCAATAGTTTCTTCATTTTCTTTATTCTTCCTCCTATTTTTGCATTATTGGTTCAAATGCTTTTAAATACTAGTCATAAAATGGTGGCAATAATAGTACGATCGGGTCTATTATTGATAAAAACAGGAGAACGCAAATGCCAGAAGCAATTGACATAAAAAATCCGCTGGAACTGCGGAATTTCAAGTATATTTCAGAAGAACTTCCCATCTGTGTTGCGGAAGTGCCAGTTGACGCCTCTTTGATCCGGGTAATCAGCTCATGTTTTCATGATGATTTTATCTGGGCAAGAATCTTAAAAGGCACAATCGTAATAGATATCGACGGCAATCAACAGCTGCTGCAGAAGAATGATTTTCTGTTTATCAACAGCAATCATGTGTACTCCATTTCAGAAGTGCAGGAACCCGGGTTCATTCGCGTCATGTTCGCCAAACCAAGCACGCTTTCCAATCCGCTTCTGGACCGGAAAATCAATCGGATGATTTCAGATGTGAAGTTCTCTTCTACCATCATTCATCCGATTAATCCCCTCTTCTATGCCGATATGGATGCGATCTACGATCTCAGCCGCTCCCGTCCCCAGGAATTTGAATTCAAAATCCTGTCGCATTATGTCAATCAGCTGCGTCAGATCTATCGGATCTATCAGCATACCAATCCGGAAGAAACGGTTAATCATGACGCAAACTATGACGCATTGCGGGAGATGATGGCATTTATCGGAGAAAGCTACCGGAATGAAATCAATCTTGATGATATCGCTGCGGCAGGAGGGGTTTCCCGCAGTAAGGCAACCCGTCTGTTTCGCTCCTACATTCAGAAAAGTCCGATCCAGCACCTGCAGGAGTATCGACTGGAGCGAAGTGTATATTTCCTGACGCAGACAAAACTCAGCATTTCCGAGATTGCCCAATCCTGCGGTTTCAACCAGCAGAGCTATTTCAACCGTCTGTTTATCCGTCACTTCGGCATGACCCCAAAACAGATGCGCAGCGATCCAAAATACAGCAGATAAATAAGAGAGGTCCCGGATCAGTCGGTCCGAAAGCCTCTCTTTTGTCTATCAGTTCATTTTGATGCGGTTTACGCGGCGCGTTTTACATCTTTGTATTCAGCACCGTTTGTCAAAGCGACGATAACCGTATCCGGATGATTCGCCTTGGCAATCTTGTCACGGTCGAAGGATAAGAGCTTCTGCCCTGCCTTTACCTTATCGCCCTGCTTAACGAATGCGCTGAAGCCATCTCCATCCATCGCAACGGTATCAACACCAACATGGATCAGAACTTCCATGCCATTATCAGCTTTGACGCCAATCGCATGGTTGGTTGGGAAGATCATCATCACTTCACCGTCAAACGGCGCATAGACAATGCCTTCGGTTGGCTGAATACCAACGGAAGGTCCCATGGTTTCTTCCGTAAATACCGGATCCGGAATTTCCTTTGCCGGAATGATCTTGCCGTTGACTGGTGCATTTACAACGCCGGCTTCTGTGGTAAGCGCTGTCGCACTGGGTGCGCCGAGCACCTTTTCTTCTGCCTTGGGCGCGGCATTTGCGCCAGCCTCTTCCTCTTTCCAGAGAATATTGGTCAGGAAGAATGCGACACCGCCGGAGATCGCAAGCAGAATCGTATAGAGCAGCGGGTTGTTGATGGTGAGGTAGCCCGGAATACCGGTAACGCCGTAAGCGGAAGCACCAATTCCGGTAATCGCACCGAAGATCGCTCCGATCGCACCGCCGATCATGCCGGCAATAAACGGCTTGAAGAAGCGCATGTTCACACCGAAGATAGCCGGTTCTGTGATACCAAGCGCAGCTGACATGGAAGACGGAATCGCGATTGCCTTGGTCTTGTTGTTGGTTGCCTTAAGGCCTACCGCAAGGCAGGCGCCAAACTGTGCGAAATTCGCTGCAGATGCGATCGGCATCCAGGTATTGAGCCCGGATTCCGCCAACATGCCTGCTTCAATGACGTTGTACATATGGTGGAGACCCATGACAACGGTCCACGGATAGAGTGCACCCATTGCACAGGCGCCGATCGGATTGCGAACCAGAAGTTTCGCGCCCGCAAGTACCCATGTCTCAAGCTGCGCGAAGACCGGGCCAATGATGGTAAATGTAATGTAGCTTGTCAGTAATACCGTAGTGAGCGGTGTGACAAAGAGATCCAGCATTTCAGGCACATGCTTGTGCAGCCATTTCTCAATCTGACACATCAGGAACACCGCAATCATGACCGGAATAACATGGCCCTGATAACCGACCTGCTTAACCGGGAATAAGAAGATATTCCAGGTTGGAATTGCGCCTTCATAAGAGGCAACGCTCCACGCATTGACAAGACTTGGATGAATCATCAGAAGGCCAATGACCGCACCCAGGAAAATGTTTCCACCAAATACGCGCGCGGCTGAAATCGCAACGATACCAGGCAGGAACACAAATGCCGCATTGGCTACCATGTCGAGGAAGCCATACCAGTCACTGCCGGCAAATCCCGGAAGCGCCTTACCAAGGGCCTCGACAAGACCCATCATAAGACCGGAAGCTACGATCGCCGGAAGAATCGGAACGAATACGTCGCCGATCGGCTTGAGCAGTTTCTTCCAGAGCGGCTGTTTCTCTGCCGCCGCTGCCTTGACGTCGTCCTTTGTCGCAGCAGTCATACCGGTAATATCAAGGAACTCGTCATATACCTTGTTTACGGTACCGGTGCCGATGATGAGCTGAAGCTGTCCGTTTGATTCGAACATGCCCTTTACTCCTTCGACATTGTCCAGATAGTTCTTATCCACCTTTGAATTGTCTTTGATTACGAGACGTAACCGGGTTGCGCAATGCGCAGCCTGTGCAACGTTTTCTCGTCCACCAATATGGTCAACGATTTCCTGTGCACATTTGCGATAATCAAGTGCCATTTGTTTTTCCTCCCTTTTCACTCAATTTTGATTTATATAAGACCAAGCTGCAGGAATCCCTTATACAGCCCTTCTTCCCCTACGGATGGTACAACCAGATCACTGATCTGTTTCAGTGCTTCCGCACCATTTGCCATACAGACGCTGGTTCCCACCGTCTGAATCATATACAGATCGTTCATTGAATCGCCAAATCCGTATACCTCTTCAATCGGTACATTCAAGGTCTCCGCGATTCTCCGAATTCCTTTGCCTTTATCAAATGCACGATTAATCAGTTCGCCATTCTGACAGTTGCCATGGGCGGCAACTTCCTGAATACAGAACTCATACTGTTTCTCCAGGAGCGCTCTGGCTTCCTGAAGCTGCTCTGCCTTCTGACACATGATGACGATCTTATAAACCGGTGCGCCATCATATTCCCTCATTGGCTGAATATTCAGGCTTTCCGACAAGGCCTTGCGCCACCGTTCAATTTCGGAGTTATCACTTCCGGCATCCGCAAGAAACTCCCCGAGGTTTTCATCACCATATGTAGCATCCTTCGCTTCCGCTGTACAGAACACACCATTGCGATGCAGTACTTCAATTGCCTTTTGAAACTCTTCCTGCGGCATCGGGTGGTCATAGATCACCTCATTGCCGATGGTAACATATCCACCGGCTGACGCAACCATTCCGTCAAAACCATACTGCAGCAACGGTTTCAGCATCGCATAATTTCTGCCGGTGCAGAGAAATACGCGATTTCCTTTTTCCTGCGTTTTTCGAATCGCAGTCAGTGCACTTTCAGGCGGAGTATTGGAACCCGGCTCTGTCAGTGTACCGTCAATATCCAAAAAGATCAGTTTCATGTTAGTTTCCTTTTCCGTTTGGCTGGTTTCTTCTCTGGTTCTGGTTTTCCTTCCTCCGGATACTTCAGAAACATCCAGCAGAAATCCCAGGCTTCAATCGTAACGGTATCGAGCGAGACTGGTTCCTTCCGCACAAGATCCAGATACTGTTCGGATTCTCCAAGGGAAACCGTTTCCGCATGTTCCGAGAAATTGAACAGGGCAATCAGTTTTTCACCATGATAGTATCTGCCGATTCCCAGCACACGATCATGATTGGTTTCCACCAGCCAGGTATCTGCCAGGCCGTTGAATACATCATGAGACTTACGGATCGCAATCAGATTCTGAATTGCCTGAAACAGTTTCCCCTGACGGGTGTCAGGATCCTTGCGCAGCTCCGCAAGCTTCCAGTCAAAGTCTCCCCGATGGAGATAGCGGGAGTCTTCCCGCTTCAATGGGTCCTCATGGTAACTGTAATCATTCAGCTGTCCAATTTCATCCCCCGAGTACAGCACCGGTACACCGCTCTGCGTAAACAGGAATGCGTGCAGCATGGTATCAAGTCGGATTGCCCATTCAAGCTTTCCGTCATCGTTTTCAAATACCGCTGCTTCAATGCCGCACAGCGATGCGGTGGTGCCGCAGAGTCTCGCGTCGCCTAGACGCGGATCGTCATTGTAGAGCTCCCCTCTGGAGTCACTGCCCGGATACTTTCCGGTCAGGTAATCATTCAGGTATTTCTTATGGGGAATCTGACTGAGCCCGTCTGTTTCCAGATAATCATAATCGAGACCCCAGCCAATATCATCGTGGCAGCGCAGATAATTCAGGAATGTGTAGTCCTTTGGCAGCGCAAACACGGTACCCAGCTGGTGCCGCAGCAGTTTGACGCTGCGGGAAGCCAGGGTGTGCCAGGTGCTTGCCATCGTAGTGACATTGTAAAGCATCTGACATTCCGGTTTATCAACCGTGCCGAAATACGGAACAACCTTGCTGGGCTCCATCACAACTTCACCAAGCAGTAAGGTTCCCGGACAGACGATGTCTGCGGCCATGTGCATCATGCGGACCAGATTGTGCACCTGCGGAAGGTTGCGGCAGTTAGTGCCTAGTTCCTTCCAGATATACGGAACCGCATCAAGACGGATGATATCAACTCCCTGATTGCATAGATACAGCATATTGGCAGTCATGTCATTAAAGACTGTCGGATTGGCGTAGTTCAGATCCCACTGATACGGGTAGAACGTCGTCATGACCACTTTTCCGGTTTCTTCATTATAGGTGAAGTTTCCCGGCGCGGTCGTCGGAAATACCTGCGGAACCGTTTCTTCAAACTGGTTTGGAATCGTCCAGTCATCATAGAAGAAGTACCGGTTCTGACAGTCGATATCTCCCTGTCTGGCTTTTACAGCCCATTCATGATCTTCACTGGTATGATTCATGACAAAATCCAGACAGATGGAAATCTCATTTCTGTGACACTCTTTCGCAAGTGCCGCAAGATCTTCCATGGAGCCAAGGGATGGATCTACTTTACGGAAGTTCGAAACCGCATACCCGCCGTCACTTCTTCCCTGCGGGCTTTCCAGCAGCGGCATCAGATGAAGATAATTCACCCCACAGGATTTTACATAATCAAGATGCTTGCGAACACCATTAATCGTGCCTCCAAATGCGTTGACATACATAACCATACCAAGCATCTGATTTCCTTTGTACCAGTCTTTCTGCGCGGTGCGCTTTTCATCCCATTTTCGCAGAGAAGCTGGCCGTTCCTCATAGAACTGCTTCAGCATCTGGACAAAGTACGCAAAGGCATGTTCATCGTGATACAGCTCCATATAGAGCCATTTCAATTCGTCATAACACTCTGCCAGTCGTTCGTTAAAAATCTGTTCGGTTTGTTTTAAAGCCATATCAATCTCCATCAGCCCTGAAAGGATGCGATGAATGCCTCAACGGTTTCCCGGTCCGGCATAACGCGAAGCGCACCTTTCTTCGTTGTAACGATGGAAGCAGCCGCATTCGCAAAGGTCAGTATTTCAGTCAGCTTTTCTGCATCCAGACTGTCGATGCCCTCCCGCAGAACGCCGTCGAGCACACAAGCGCCAAAGGTATCACCGGCTCCGGTCGTTTCAATCGTTTCCTTCTGCAGAAACGGCTTGACCTCAGCTCTTATATCTCCGTAATAAGCACGGCTTCCCTCCGGCCCCAGAGACAGACAGATCAGTTTGATCGCCGGGTAGTGTTCTTTCAGATAAGCAATTCCCTCATCGTAATCATCTTTGCCGGTAAACCAGGTGATCTCATTATCGGAAATTTTCAGTACATCACAGTGCTGAAGTCCCCAGTCTACTTCGCGTCTGGCATCATCCAGACTCTTCCAGAGCGGCGGCCGCAGATTTGGATCAAATGAGCGCAGCAGTCCTTCCGCCTCGGCAATTTCAACTGCCCGATGCGTCGCATGCTTGACCGGCTCATCCGTCAGGGAAAGTGTTCCAAAATGGAATACGCTTGCGTCTTTAATAAGGTCTTCTTTCAGTTCTTCTGTCCGAAGATTCATATCAGCGCCCGGATTGCGGTAAAACGAAAAATCACGGTCTCCGCCTTCCAAAGTATGCACTAAAGCAAGGGTAGTATGTACGTCATCGTCATATACAAGCCCTTCGGCGTTGATGCCGACTTCTTCAATCGCAGCTGCCAGCTGCTTCCCAAATCCATCATTGCCTACTTTTCCGATAAATGCGGTCTTTCGTCCAAGGCGGGACAGCATCGATAGAACATTGCAAGGCGCTCCGCCCGGGTTCGCTTCAAAAACAGGATTCCCCTGTTCCGACATGCCATTCTGTGTAAAGTCGATCAGCAGCTCTCCTAACGCAGTCACATCGAACTTCCTGGTCATAATGATCAATTCCTCCAATATATAGGTTTATTTTACCTGTTTCAGGCGCGTCCTCCTACTCCAAAATAAAAAGACAATAAACAATCTCATTTGTCATTGTCTTTCCGCAAGGGTTTTATATGCTTGATCACAAGCCGGGCAACGATGCCAATCAGAATACCGGTTGGTATCGAACCAAGCAGCAGGTACATCAGAATTGCGGCCATGCCTGCCTGCTGATAGAGAAACGCAACAATTAATACCTGTCCGCTGGAATGCGCAATCGAACCGCAAATGGAAGTGAACAGCAGTGAGGAATCCAGCTTGTCCAGCAGGATCATAACCAGGCTGGAAAGAACGACACCAGCGCCGCTGATCCAGAATGTACTGCCAAAAATCGTTCCCCGCAGAAGGTTTCCGATTACCACGCGCATCACATTTACGATCAGCATTTCTTTCTGCCCTAAGAGTTTCAGTGCCAGCAGGGCTGCGATATTGGCAAGGCCCAGACGAAGCACCCCGAAGATCGGACCGATATAGATCGATTCCAGCAGGTTCAGCGTAATTGCGACCGCGCTCAGAAGCGCCAGATAGGAGAAGCGACGGTTCTTTTCGATCGTCATCTGTTTCCTTCCTCCAGGAAGATCACAATGTTG
The DNA here is from genome assembly GCA_017514525.1 of Solobacterium sp. Taxonomy (GTDB): domain Bacteria; phylum Bacillota_I; class Bacilli_A; order Erysipelotrichales; family Erysipelotrichaceae; genus Bulleidia. The sequence goes on from JAFWJY010000289.1 coordinate 9,646, forward strand.
TTTGGAATACAGGTAATCGGCAGAAGTGTGTCCTCAATCCCCATCCAGCCCATCTGGGCACAGACATGATTCGGGCACTGCTCATTGATCACATGCCATTTGCCATCTTTCACTTCAACTTCCAGACCGCCGACATCGCCGTCAATCTGATATACCGCATCCACCATCGGATCAAATTCTTTAACGATCTGATTCCGGTGCTGAATTGCGACGACATAACCGCTTCCTTTTGGGCGCAGCTTCTGAACCAGCAGTGCCGCTGCACCAAGCAGTACCAGCACGCCGATTATAATCCACTCTTTCCGTTTCATGCGATTTATCTTATTCCGACCGGTTCAGATGTTCAAGAATTAAATCAATTGCCTCAACATACCCTGCCGGCCCATGACCCTTGATCTGCCCGATACAAAACGGAGCTTCATAGGATATCTGGCGGAAGTCTTCCCGTTTGGAAATATCGCTGATATGCACTTCTACGACCGGCAATGGTTCAATCGCATGGACCGCATCCGCCAATGCAATGCTGGTATGCGTATAAGCTCCGGGATTGATGACAATCCCGTCGAACTGCTTGAAGTAGGCTTCCTGAATCCAGTCCACAAGATCACCCTCGTGATTGGACTGGCGGCAATCCACTTCAATGCCGCGCTTGTCTGCCTCCTCCTGAATCATAGCGATGATGGATTCATAGCTTGTACTTCCATAAATGTTTTTTTCACGGATGCCGACCATATTCAGATTCGGCCCGTTTAATATCATCAGTTTCACTGGATCATGCCTCCTTATCAAACTGTGCCCGCCGTGCGGTGGACTGAATCAGCTTCTGCCGCATTCCTTCTATGTCTTCGGCAGCGATCAGCTCTTTGAACTCCTGCAGTTCGGCAATAAAGACATCCATATCCTGAATCAGATAATCTTTATTCAGCACAAAGAGCTCCGGCCACATATCCTCATTGATGCGGGCGATCCGGGTGAGATCGCGGAAGGAATCTCCGGTGAACTCGGCCAGATGGGTATTGTCATCAGCATTCATGAGCGCGACCGCAATTACATGCGTCAGCTGGGATAAATAGCTGATCATCCGGTCATGTTCCTCCGCGCTCAGGCAGGAGATGCGTTTGAAGCCCATATCCTGTGCAAGTGCACGCATCGTTTCCACTGCATCCGCTGAATTGCTCGCCGTAGGGACAATGATGAAGTTTGCGTTTTTGAACCGGTTCGCATCCGCATAATGAATCCCCTTGGATTCACGGCCTGCCATCGGATGACAGGCAATGAACTCCACGGTTTCATCAAGCAGTTCCTGAACGCGGTCAATCACTGCGCGTTTGACGCCAGTCACGTCACTCAGCAGCATTCCCTTCTTAAAATACTTCCGGTTGTCCCTCACCCAGTTCACAAACACTTCCGGATACAGACAGCAGATTACAAGATCGCAGTTTTGAACTGCGGCGGAATCCGCAGTTCCTTCCGTGATCCAGCCCTGCTGTTTTGCCCAGGCAATGGAATTCGGATCGATATCAACGCCAAGGATAGACCGGTAGCCGGCAGCGGACAGTGCCTGTGCATAACTGCCGCCCAGAACACCGAGTCCGATGATTCCGATTGAAGATTGTTTTGTGATCATTCTGTCATCACCTCCACACCAGCTGTTTCAAGATCCTGAAAGAAGTCCGGATAGCTCTTGCGAACTGCTTCCGCTTCCAGAATCGTTATGGGTTCACTGCAGGATGGGCCGAGCGCCGCAAGCGCCATGACGATGCGATGATCGTTATGGCCATTCAGCGCAACACCGCCCTGTTTCGTCTCTGTACCGTGTATCCTGACGGTATCTCCCTCAACACAGACGCTGACGCCAAGTTTCTCCAGTTCTTCCTGCATGGCCGCAATGCGGTCACTCTCCTTGATGCGCAATCGTCCGCACCCGGTAAATACACTGTCCGCATCCATGGCAGCCGCCATCGCAAATAATGCCGGTCCAAGATCCGGGCAGTCCGAGAGGTCTGCCTGAATTCCATTGCGCGTTCCCGGTTCGAACCGGTATCCGCCGTCAATGGCCATACTGCGGCCGCCGGCCTGTTCGAACAGCGAAACAATTGCGTGGTCTCCCTGCCGACTTTCATGTCTCATGCCAAGTACTGTTACCGGCCGGTTTGAGACAAGTGCCAGTTCTGCGAAAAAAGCTCCCTGCGAATCATCGCCGTCAATATCCAGTTCAAAGGGACGATACGAAGACTGTTCGGAAATCAGAATGCGATGATCCTCATCGCTCAGAACAATGCCGGCTTTTTCCAGAACATCTTCTGTTAATCCGACATAGGAACGGGATTCATAAGGTTCCAGAATATTGATCTCACACTGTGCTTCCAGCACGCCAAACAGAAACAGCAGGCCTGTAATAAACTGGGATGAAATATCACCCCGCACGGTATATGAACCAGCGCGCAGCGGTCCTTTGAGTCTGAGATACTGACCGTCTGACTCAAACAGCAGGCCCTGTTTCTGAAAGAGTTCTTCATAAACCGTCTGCGGGCGATCCATCAGTCTTCCCTGACCGGTAAATGTCACCGCATTATCACACAGTGAGAAGATTGGAATCAGAAAGCGCAGCGTACTGCCGGATTCCCCGCAGTCAACAGGCTCCTGATCACAATGGAATGGCCGTGGTGCACCGCGTACTTCCAGCGTGCCATCTGGCAATTTATGGAATTCTGCGCCGAGACACTGAAGTGCACGGATCGTAGCTTCCGTATCGTTGTTATAGACGAGGTTTCGAATCCGGGAAGTCCCATGGGCAAGGGCTGCCGCAATGAGTGCCCGATGCGAGAGCGATTTCGAGCTCGGGATCCGTACTGGTTCTCCGCCATTTCGTTTTCCAATTACTGCCTTCATAACGCTGCCTCACCGGTTTCCTGAAGAATCGCGCTGACCGCTTCCTCCAGTGATCCGTTATTTTCAATGCGTCGATCACAATAGCGTTCATAAAGCGGCTTTCGCTCTGCATAGAGTTTCTGGATATCATCCTTCGACTGACTGAGAGGCCGTGATGCTGTACCAAACAGACGGTCAACCTCACGATCGATCCAGAAGACACATCCGTTCTGTGATAACGCCCACATGTTTTCCAGATTCTTGATGATACCGCCACCGCAGGATATTACCGCATTTCCACTTGTCAGCTCTTTGGCCAGTTCTGTTTCTCGGGCCCGGAAATAAGCCTCACCATGCTGGGCAAAGCATTGACGGATCGGCATGCCGAGCCGTTCTTCAAGAACTTCATCCATTTCCACCAGCGGCCGGCCAGTGCGTTCTGAAATCACTTTCGCAATCGTCGACTTTCCGCAGGTTGGCATTCCGATTAACACGATCGACTGCTGTTTCTGCAGCAGGTATTTCATGCAGGAGGTGCCAAGTGCTTCATCCATGTCATGACCGGTAAAATAACGGTCTGCCGCAAGTGCCTGGCGCACCAGCATTTCAAACCCTCCGCAGGTTTTAATGCCCATCTGTTTCGCTTCAAAACAAAGCCGGGTCCGAAGCGGGTTGGCAATCGCATCGACAAACGCTTCCAGGTTTGTAAAGCGCGTTACATCGACCGGTGTCTGATCCACCTTCGGACTCATCCCAACCGGGGTCGCGTTGATCAATACAGAATAACGCTTCTGATCCGCATAAAGCTGTTCGTAGCTAATCGCTGTCGGTGAAGCGCTTCGTGAAACAATATCATAGGTGCCGCCCATGGATTCAATCGCAGTACGTATCGCTCGGGATACGCCTCCGCTTCCAAGCACAGCACAGTGTTTCCCCTGCACTTCAATTCCGTTGGCCTTCAGCATACCGATAAACCCGGTGTAGTCGGTGTTGTATCCGATGAACCTGCCGTTTTTATGAACGACCGTATTGACTGCCCCGATTTGTCTTGCGGCAGGATCAATTTCATCCAGCAAGGGTATCACAGCCTGCTTGTGCGGAATGGTCACATTGAATCCATCCAGATCCGTCGTTTCAAAAAAGTGCCGCAGTTCTTCAGCAGGTGTTTCCTG
>JAFWJY010000290.1 GCA_017514525.1 Solobacterium sp.
AGCCTGCTAATAAAAAGTCAATAGGGACTTTGCAGGTTTATTGAGAAAGTTGGTGATGCATATACGAGCCACAATGAAAAGACCGAACTAACGGTCTGGATGTGAAATCAGTGAAGCTCATGATTAACTCTGAGACTGATCTGTCTCAAGAGAACGCATGTATTCCTTGACCTTGCCGTAGTAAATACGAAGGAGGAAGAATGACCTTATGTTTGGAATGCGATTAATCGTGCAGCAGAATAATTTATCTATAAAATGGTATACAAATACTACAATATGTATGTAGTTGTTGAAAAGACGAAAAATACGCCGCACTGTCCTATCCTGACGATAGCCAACGGGCAGACAATGCGGCGGCAGTTGTGAACAATAATAGTTGCGTGGAAATGATGATGGAAGAACTGATGGCGAAGATCGGCTCGTCAGAACTGCATCAGCTATCGTGAAAGGATAAAGAAAACTATGAAACGACGCATCCTATGGATATTTGCTATTACGCTGTTAAGCGGATGTGGGCTGCTGCATCGCAAAGAAGCAGTGCAAGCGCCGGAAGCGAAACAATCACCAGAAGTAAGTGCTGAAGTGCAGGAAGCGGCACGGATCTATGAACTGATGCACAGTGATGAACTGAACGCATTGAGTGAGAAGATTGTTGCGTCACCCTCGACAGATACCTATCTTGAACGGGGTGATGCCTTGCTTGCGCTGGCAGAAACGGAAAACCTGTATGAAGCCTACCATCAGGCAAGACATGATTTTGAGATGGCGTATTACTACAAATTGGAAGATACAGAACTGGATCTGGCTGACCGACTGTATGCCTGCTATCAAGCGGAAGCGGAACATGCAGAAGTAGCGGATGATCTGGATGCTCAGACGGGCTGGCGGGAGCGGATGCTGCAGATTCGTCCGAGTAAGGAGGATCAGGAAGCCTTATTACAGCTTTATAAAACAGCATGGGAAAAGCGTGCTGGAACAGAAGAGAGAACCGATTTTACAAATGATCTAGGAGAATTTGATGGTTATCAAATCACCAAATATGATGAAAATGGTCAGGAATCTGAATGTTCTACCTATGATACGGAAGATAATCTGGTCGATACATTTACAGATTATCAGTTTGATGAAGACGGGTATCTGACGCAATCAGCCACGTGTGACATGGACTTGAAATTCAGGGATTATGAAGTGTTGGAACGGGATGAATATGGAAGACAGACCATAATCAGATACCTCGATATCGCAACTGGAAAGGAAATGGGCACTTCTGAAATTGAATATGACCTTCTGGGAAGACCGGCAACCCTGACTGCGATAGACGGTTATTCCGGTAAAGTGCATTCAATCACGGAATATCTTTACGATTCCGACAGTGCCTATATTGGCATGGATACCTATGATGGAAACGGCTATCTGCTGAGTCATACCGTAGTTGATGAGGAAGAAGGAGACCAGGGCAATGAGTGAGCTAGATATGATGCAATGGGAACAACGTCTCCCAGTGCTGCTTGATGAAACCAAGGCGGGTAATAACAGAGCTGCTACAGAGCTTATTAATCATTATCAGAGAAAGCTTTATTTCATTGCACGTTCCTATACCAGCAATGACGCCGATGCCAATGACATTGTGCAGAATGTATGGATCAAGGCTCTAAGAAGCATTGGGAGCCTGTCGGAATATAGCAAGTTTGAAGCCTGGATTGCGACGATTGCCCGTAATGAATCACTGAGTCTTGTGACCAGTGCGAGTCAGAAGAAGAACCTGATGTTTTCTGATCTCGATAACACGGAAGATGGTCTGATATACGATGTGGAAGATGAGCGGGTTACCAGCAGGCCTGACCTTCAGTACAGTGATACCGCCCGCCGTGAGATCATACAGGATATCCTTTCACGTCTGCCGGAAAACCAGCGTGTCGTTACACTGATGCATTTCTATGATCAGATGTCAGCCAAGGAGATTGCCGATCAGCTCGGTGTGCCGATGTCGACTGTAACCGGCCGTCTTCAGCACGCAAAGGAGACAATCAAAGCCGCAGTATCTGATCTGCAGAAACGTGATGGTATAAAGCTGTATGAGATGACTCCGCTGCCATTCTTCATTTACCTCATGCAGATTGAGGCAGCATCCGGCTGGCTGCCTTCGACACTTCGTGTTATTTCCTCGGTGTCCCCGGGTATCACCGCCAGTGCCGCGGAGATCGCAGCTGCCATGCAGGCAGGAACTGCAGTCAGTGCAGCGGCCACCGCTGCGGGTTCAGCCAGTGTTGCCGGAACAGCTGTGGCAAGTGCGGCCGAAGCAGGGGCACAAGGGCTTGCCGGTACGGCTGCCACCATCACCCATGCTCAGGCAATCACCAGCGCATCCACAGTTGCGACAGTAAGTGAGACTGCTGCTGCAAGTTCTGCTGCCGCTGGAACAGTCGGTAGCGCAGCTGCGGTCAGCGAAGCGACCGCCATAGGTGGTGGAGCGGCTGCACATGGCGCACTTGCGGCACCGGTAGCGGTAAAAACTGGCATCACTGCCGGACATGTGATTGGTGCTGTTGCTGCAGCAGGCGCTGTTGGAGCTGGGGCATTGATTGCACCGGTTATTGTTGAACGTTTGCAGGAACCAAAGACCATACAGGTGTTGGACAATGCTGTCGTCAGCTTTAGCGGATACAACGGTCATGGTTCAGCTGAACTGACGTTTGAAGATACTGGTGATGAAGCATTGAATGAACTGCTTCGTACAGGAACCTGTACGTTCGATGATAACGGTAACTATATTAATGGACTTCCAGCTGCGGTCAGCTGTGAATTTGATGCAGAGGCTGCCAATCAATCTGGCTATGTTCTGGAAAATACAGAAGGGTATTATGTCGTTGACGGTCTTGTTTCTCTAAAAGACATTGATCTGTTTGAAGATGTCAGTGTGGAATGGGCGACGGACGAGGAAGCCCATACTGCAGAGATGGTACTGAATGCGCCGACGGATGACCCTTATGGGATAGACGCAAAGTATGAAATTGTTAATCAGGATGATGATGGCAATGCAGTCGTACATGCCTATGTATCCTTGCAGCGTATGAATGAGAAGGGATATCAGGCACTTGACGGCATCTATGATCGCAAGTATTCCCTTGGACGCATTCCAGATACTTATCGGGATGAGAGACTGGACTGTACTGCTCAGGATGGTACATGGAATAACGAAACGCATACCTGTACATTCGCAGAACCAGAACAGACACCTGCACAGCCGGTTAACACAGAACAGATGACACCGCAGGGACAGGCAATTGTAAACGCGGCATATGCACAGCTTGGAAGCACGGATCTCTGTTCTCTCGTGGTCAATAACGCCTTGAATGCAATTGGCGTAGACTGCTTTGTAGGCTCTCCTACCATGGGATATTACATCGATACCCATACCATCCGTGACAAAGGTTACTGGGTGGCAACGCCGCAGCCTGGTGATGTTGCCTATTATGACTCCAATTTCAGCGGTACAAGTTCACATGTTGCAATCTACATTGGAAATGGCAAGGTCATCAGCGGCAACTTCAATGGATCAACGCAGATAGTTAACGCATATATCGGCGGACAGCAATCTCAGCCGCAATATTATCGGTATTATTAAATCTGACAACCTCATTGCTTTGAGCAATGTCTGTAAGCTGTCGGCATTGTAACATGAAACATCAGACAACCGATTGATTGCTCTACCTCGAGCAGTTAATCGGTTTTTGATGAAAACATCACCAGATGTTCAGAGTCTAGGAATGCTAATGAAATACATTAAATCACAGACGGTACTAATGCCTCCAATTGGACTTGCAGACCTATATACATGGGTAAAAAAGGGCGTTGATTTCTCAACACCCATGAACGGTTATAGAACATTCAGATCACGTAATTTCCTCAGTACATCATCTTTACCAGTAAACAGAATTCCTATTCCGCCTGCTTCTTCCCAGGCATCAATGTTGCTTTGATAGTCATCAATCAGGATGTTTCCTTTGGCAAAGTTTATCTTTTCTCTGCGATACGTAATATTGACTGGTATCTTTGGAAGATACTTCTGGCACCAATCCCGTTTATCCTGTTCTGCAGTTAAGATATTGCGCCTGGCTGCAGGCTGTGCAGAAAGAATCTCTATATCCTGAGGCCTTGCGTCATACAGCTCCTGAAAGAGATCCAGTCCTTCTTTGATTGGACTCAGGTGTAGATAAAAGTGTTCCTTCTCTTTAACCGCATTCCACATATGTGAAGTGCGTTCTTCATCACGCGAAGCCTGGTCAACAGCTTCTACGCCATCCAGTTCTTCAATGCCCTTATCAAAGTCTGCGAGAACGCCATCCATATCAAAATAAATTTTCATATTCTTCTTTTCCTTTAAGCACAATTATTATATATAGAATAAGCAATAAATGGGCGGGTGCTTTTTTGGGAAAGCAAAGGAAGAAAAAACATGTGGATATTCACAGCATCATACGTATAAGTGGATGAAACCGGATATTGCATATCGGATCTGCAAGTAGAGAGGAGACGGCTTGTATTTGCGGATTATCGTGCTATATTTAGGTTGCGTTGAGAAACGCAGAAATCTGGGGATGTAAAGGTTTCGACAGGTTTCAGTTTGATTCAAGTTGCAGTGGAGTTGTGACCATATCACAAACAAATTTAAACGCTAACACAAACAGAAGCGCAAGCTTCGCATTCGCTGCCTAAGGAACTAGACGTTCTGCAGCGACCCGGTCTGTAAATTAGTCGTTTGGTACAGACTGCGTAAATAAACGGATAAGGTGAACTCAAAGCCTGTAGAGGGATCCCGACAATGTACAGGCAAATTTAGCAGATGGTTCGCTCATTGTCATGTCTGCTATCTTATCGAACAGTGAGATAAACTGTAGACGCTTGAATGTGGGGCTACTCTTGGACAGGGGTTCGACTCCCCTCATCTCCACCATCAACCAACAAAATGCCGTTAGAGAGCTATCTAACGGCATTTTTTGACGTTTTGACACACGTGTGTGGCAGGCGATTATTGGAAGAATAGGAGGTGAATTTATGGCAAAGAACTATGAGGAAGTGGCAATGGATGTGATCAGAGAGGATTGGGAGTACAGAAAAAACCTGAATAATTCGGCATTCAATCAAGAAAGAATTGCACGAATGATGGGTATTTCCCGCTCCCAGTTCGCGAAAGCACTGGGAGAGAATAAGAATCCCACGATTTCATTTATCTGCCGCTACGCCACTGCTGTAGGCCGTCCGATCGATGAATTGCTTCATACGATCGGGATCCGGGAAGTGGAAGAGCAGCGCATGATGCTGATC
>JAFWJY010000291.1 GCA_017514525.1 Solobacterium sp.
CGCATTGCGCGTCAGAAGATAGGTCAGAAGCGTACCGCCCAAGCTGTACGCCACCAGTTTATCCGCCAGCATGGCAGCCTTGGCCTGACTTTCACTTTCAAGCCGCTGTGATTCCTCAATCATCTGGACGATGCGATCATAACGTCCGGTACCTGATACATTCTTTACTTCAATCAGGAGTTCCCCTTCTTCAAGAACTGTTCCGGCATAGACATATGCCCCTTCCGATTTCTGTACCGGAAGTGATTCACCAGTGAGAGAAGACTGATTGACAGCCGCATCCCCGGAAAGAACAATTCCATCCAGCGGAACAATACTGCCGGTGCGGATGCGGATATGATCGCCGCTCATCACTTCGCCAACCGGCACCAATACTTCAGCGCCATCGGCTGTAACAAGCCAGACTTTATCAACATTCAATGACATGGAGCGAGCCAGATCATCCACTGATTTTCGTCTTGTCCATTCTTCCAGTATTTCACTGAGTCCCAGAAGGAACATTACAGATCCAGAGGTATCAAAATCACCGCGGATCAACGATACTGTAATGCTGGTCGCATCCAGCACGGACACCTCAATCTTTCCCGAAAGCAGACTCTTGATGCCAGGAATAATGAATTTCAGAGAGTGAATGGCAGTAATGACACGACGAATGTTGAATGGCAGCAGGAAACGACTGACTGCTCTTCGCAGTACATGCAATACCAGACGATCTTCATATTCATGCATGGTTGCTCGTCCGGTATCTTCCGGCGCCGGATCCGCTTCGGCATAGTCAAATGCGGAGAGTGCCGCAATAATCGTTTCTCTGTCACAATGAAACAGAATTACAGCATTGCAGGTACGGTCATTCACACTTGCGTCCGCAACGCCTTCGATCCGACTCAGGTAATACTCCAGCTGATCCGCCTGCTCCATCGTCATCCGACTCTGGTTCATATGCACGCGCATTCGCCCATTTATTTCATGTGTGATCTGACACCGCATGAAAACTACCTGTTACTTTTCGTTCGCTGCAGCCAGTACTGCCTTGGCATCTTCAATCATCTTCGCTTCTTTTTCAGCAAGACGCTTCTCATTGATCTGCTTTGCCTCGGCAGCAATATCTTCACAGTTTTCTTTCAGCTCGTTGTAGGTTTTCGTCACATCATCTACGCCGCGCAGAACAGCTGCAGTGCAGTGTGTGTAAACCTTCTTTGCATCATCGCTGGTCAGAATTTTAACACCTGCTGTTCCCAGCAGAAATCCATATGCAATAAATCTTGTTCGAAGCCAACCCATAGTTCTTTTCTCCTTATATGTACTGAATTATAGTTCGTTTTAAATTGTTATGACGGCAAAAATGGGTGCCAACCGGCACCCATGCTAATTCATTATGCGTTAACTGATGCCAGTTTCGTCGCTTCTTTATACGGACGGAACAAGAGATAGATCACACCTGCCAGTAATGCAAACGCGACAATGGTAAACACATTGAAGTGCACTTCACCGGTAAACAGGCCGCCAATCTGGTAAACAAACAGTGCCGCAACATAAGCGAATGCACACTCATAGGCAATTGCAAACCAAGTCCATCCACGGTTGTTCATCTCCCGCTTGATTGCTCCGATTGCCGCAAAGCAAGGCGCACAGAGCAGGTTGAATACGAGGAAGGAATACGCTGAGATCGCTGTGAAATCCGCCTGCAGATTCGCCCAGATTTCCTCACCGTTTTCAGCAACTTCGCCGCCATACTTGTAAAGGACGCCGAAGGTACCAACAACGTTTTCTTTCGCGATCAGACCGGTAACAGTCGCAACTGCCGGTTTCCAGGAACCCCAGCCCAGCGGTACAAACAGCCATGCGAATGCATTACCAACCGCTGCCAGCAGAGAGTGCTCCATGAAGTCTTCTTCCGGCAGCATCCGGAAGCCGCCTTCATAGAAGCCGAAGTTGGACAGGAACCACACCAGAATAGTTGCCAGTGTGATGACAGTTCCTGCTTTCTTGATGAAGGACCATCCACGTTCCCACATGGAATGCAGGATGGAAGAAAGCGTCGGCATATGATACTCCGGGAGTTCCATAACGAATGGAGCCGGATCGCCTGCGAAGCGCTTTGTCTTTTTCAGAATAATACCGGAGATGACAATTGCGGCTACGCCAATGAAGTATGCACTCCATCCAACCCAGGCAGAATCATTGAACAATGCACCGGCAATCAATGCGATGATCGGAAGCTTTGCGCCGCACGGAATAAAGGTTGTGGTCATGATCGTCATACGGCGGTCGCGTTCATTCTCAATCGTACGGCTTGCCATAACACCCGGGACACCGCATCCTGTACCGATCATCATCGGAATAAAGGATTTGCCGGAGAGTCCGAACTTCCGGAAGATACGGTCCATAATGAACGCAATACGAGCCATGTATCCGCATCCTTCCAGGAATGCCAGGAAGAAGAACAGAACAAACATCTGCGGAACGAAGCCGATCACTGCACCAACACCGGCAACAATACCATCAATGATCAGTCCGTACAGCCAGGTTCCTTCCGCAACACCAATTGCGTTCAGCAGTTCGCCGATTGCGCCAGGAACGATTTCACCAAAGAGAACATCGTTGGTCCAGTCTGTTACGACAGCGCCGACGCTCTGAATGGATACGTAGTAAACAACCCACATGACAAGTGCGAAGATCGGCAGTGCCAGCCAGCGGTTGGTGACAATACGGTCAATCTTGTCCGACAGCGTCATCTGACCGGCATTCTGTTTTTCATAACTGCCGTTCAGCAGATTCTCAATCACGTTATAGCGGTTATTCGTGATAATGGATTCCGCGTCATCGTCATACGCAGATTCCACACCTTTAGTGATC
>JAFWJY010000292.1 GCA_017514525.1 Solobacterium sp.
CAAAGGCAGCCGGGTTGAAGATATTCTGGCCGAAGCCGCCGAATACGAGCTTGCCGAAGAAGATGGCAATGATCGTAGCGATGACGACTGCGTAGTAAGCTGTGTTGATTCTTGAAATCAGAACAATGATCAGGGCTGTGACCAGAGAGAAGGACGAACGTACTTCCTTGATTACATCCTTTTTCAGAACCTTGTAATACACCGCATCTGTCGCAAGTGCAGAAACGCATGCGGCCAGTGTCAGAAGAATGACACGCAGACCATACTGAGCGCCATAGGCTGCCCAGTAGTAGATCACCGCATAGAGATCTACTGCCAGCAGGCAGAGCAGTACATCCATCATGATGGAAGTGGTGCTCTGTTCATTGCGGTAGTTCGGTGAGGGATTAAATGTGAATTTCATAACTGTTTTCTGTTCCCTCCCTTATTTCACCAGCGTCATATAACGCTTCGCTCTGCGGATGCCTTCTGTTACGTCCAGCTTGGACGGACAGATATAGGTGCATAATCCGCACTCAATGCAATCCATAATGCTTAACTTCTTCAGAGTATCAATGTCCTTGGCCTTCTCCGCCTGATTGATGCGTACCGGCATCAGTCCGGACGGGCAGGTCTCTGTGCACTTGCCGCAGCGCAGACATTTCACCGAGAACTCCTCACGGTGCTGAAGAACGGTCAGACCATTGTTCGCAATGCCGATTACGAACTGATCATTCGGAATCGTGCGTCCCATCATCGGGCCGCCGGCAATCAGCAGGCAGTCTTCCCCAACATAACCGCCGCAGGCTTTGATGATTTCCGATGCCGGTGTACCGACCGGCGCAACCACATTCTGCGGTGTGGTGACGCCATCACCGGAAACTGTCAGATACTTCGTGGTAATAGGCATGCCGTTTTTCAGGGCATTGCCAAGCGCGATACAGGTACTGACGTTATTGAGAATGCAGCCGGCTTCTGCAGGCAGACGGTCATACCGTTTTCCTGTCAGCATGTAAATAAGCGTGCGCTCCCAGCCAGCCGGATAGATATCCGGAACTTCTGCCACCTCAATCGGCGTTCCATCGAACTGCTTATGCAGAACTTCGATCAGGTCTTTCTTATCTTCCTTGACAGCGATCTTTCCTTTCGGCGCTGCTGACAGTTTCAGCAGGGCAAGTGCGCCTTCCCGCATCAGTTCAGCATTTTCCATGGAGTTGGCATAGTCTGCTGTGAGATACGGTTCACATTCAACTGCGTTGATGATGAACAGTTCAATGCCTTCCGGTTTGCTGTATTTGTTAAACGTCGGGAAGCCCGCGCCGCCAAGGCCGGCCATACCCGCCTTCTTAACAAACTCCAGCAGTTCCTCTCTGGATGCCGCTTCATAATTCATCGGCTTGAATGGCTGCATCGTCGTATGTTTATGATCATTACGAATATGCAGATGATCGCCCGGTTTCAACATGGTGGTCATGCGCTTTTCGATTCCTACCACCGTTCCTGATACCGGGGAGAAAATCGGCACATACCAGAACGCATCCGACGGTTCACCGATCTGTTGCCCGACCTTGACTTCATCGCCCTCTTTTACCGTTGGTGTACAGGCAGCACGCCCGTTAACCAGCGGGATGTAGAGGTCATCCGGCTCCGGCAATGTAAGAACAGCTTTATGAGCAGTCAGTTCTTTTTGCCCGTCGAGATGAAATCGCATCGGTCCGGTCAATATTGACATAATGTTCTACCCCTTTCTTCCTTATATATAAACATTGCAATTATATCATGTAACAATATGCCTTCCTATGATCGAATCGATACATGGTAATATATTTTCATGAAATATCGCTATTTAATGGTTCCCGCATTGGTGCTTTCCCTGCTGAGCGGCTGTTCCAGTCAGCCGGCAGAGCCGGAAGCGGCCTGGCAGACAATGCAGAATGTCAGTCTTGATGCGGGATTTGATACCGTCATTACGCTGATTGAACAGACAGATGATCCAGATGGTTTTAATGACCATTTCAACGATCTGTGTGACAGCTTCCGCTATTACAACAGCTTATACGATATCTACAACGACTATGAAGGCATCGCAAACCTGAAAACAGTCAATGATCAGGCTGGTATTGCCCCGGTCAAAGTTGATCCGCAGCTTATTGAACTGCTCA
>JAFWJY010000293.1 GCA_017514525.1 Solobacterium sp.
GCTGTCCTTGTAGCTCAGCTGGATAGAGCTTCCGCCTTCTAAGCGGACGGTCAACGGTTCGAGTCCGTTCGAGGACGCCATTTCTGCCATCGGGAACACCGGTGGCTTTCTTTTATGAGCTATTACGATGAAATCAGAACAGAAATTGAAACTGCACTGAATAACGGTGATCTGGAAGAGGCCCGTTATCTTTTGAAGCGCGAATTTTCCATGCCGTATATCCCGGAGGATGTAGAGCGGCAGCTGAATGAGCTGAACCAGAGGCTCCGCTTTCTGGAGGCAGATTCCTATGAACGTAAGGAAGCGTCCATAGAACATCTGTTACATCAGCTAAAAGGCAGACCTGCTTCGCAGATGGCTGCGGTCAATGCCCTGGCAGAACGGAATCTCAGAACCATTATTCCGGAGATTCAGGACTGGCTGTCCAAAGACCCGGTACCGGAAGCAGCTGCCATGATGATTGAGCTTCTGGCAGAACAGGAGATCGCGGAAGAGTTTACGATTACTAAAGATGGAGTGGAATATACGTTTGCGGCAGATGCCGTTACCCCGGTGACACGCAGTGAAGGGTTTCTGCAGGCACTGCATCTGTTGTCCAACTGGCTGGAAAAGGAACCTTCCTTGCTGGAACTTGCCCGTACCATACTGGTTTCAAAGTGCTATATGGCATTGCCGTTAAGCTATGAAGCAGCCGAATCAGCACAGCTGGCGAAAGACTGCCTGAACGAAGTATGTGAGGCGATGGGAATGCAGGAACTGTATGATTCGATTGTAAAGAAAGCGGATGAGAATGCGATTCTGAAGAGTCTTTCCTGAGAGTTGCGGCTTTTAGCACTTAACAGTTGACAGTGCTAAATCGGTTGGTTATAATGCATTAGCAAGCTCGACCTGAGAGTGCTAAAACTCTATATAGCTTGATTGATTAAAAACTGATATACTGTTTCAGGTTATTAATATAGAGAAGGAGTTTTAAATTATGTCAGAGTGGACATTAAAAGAACATTCCATGGGTGAGCTGGTTGTAACAGTCAGCGGTGACGAATGGAAAACAGTATGCGAGAAAGCATTTCAGAAGATTGCCAGAGATATCACAATCCCTGGTTTCCGGAAGGGATCTGCCCCGAAAGCAATCCTGAAGAAATACATCACTGATGAGCAGGTTCGCTATGAAGCAATCGAAAAACATGCCAATAAATGGATGTTTGATGCGATGAAGGAACAGAACCTGGAACCGGTCAGCCGTCCGACACTGGATGTTCGCAATATGAGCGCGGATTCCTGTGATCTGGTATTTGAATTCTATGTCAGCCCGGAAGTAAAACTGGGACAGTACAAGGATCTGCCGTATGAACTGGGTGATGTAACCGTCAGTGACGAGGACATCAACAAGGAAATCGACCGCATGCGTGAAACCTATGCGGATATGGAATCCACAGAAGATCCGGCTGTTGACGGCGATACCGTCAATATCGACTATGAAGGATTCAAGGATGGCGTTCCGTTTGACGGCGGCAAGGCAGATGGCTATGACCTCCGTCTTGGCAGCGGCTCCTTCATTCCTGGTTTTGAAGATCAGCTGATCGGCGCAAAGGCTGGTGAAGAGAAAGAACTGAACCTCAAGTTCCCGGAAGACTATCATTCCGAAGAACTGGCTGGCAAGGAAGTTGTCTTCAAGGTCAAAGTCAATGAAGTGAAACATAAAGTTCTGCCGGAACTCGATGATGATTTTGCGAAGGATGTCAACGCTCCGGGCGTGGAGACGGTTGAAGACCTGCGCAAGATGGTTACAGAACGGCTTGAAAACAACAAGAAAGCTGCGGCAGAGCGTGAAGCTGATGAGAAGCTGTTTGATGCGTTAAGCAAGAATGCCGAGATCGAAATCCCGCAGCCGATGATTGATGATGAAGCTGCGCAGATGGTTCAGCAGTTTGAATCTCAGATCCGTCAGTACGGCATGGAGCCGAAGCAGTACTTCAAGATGATGGGTACCGATGAGAAGACACTGGCTGATGGCTATAAGGAAGAGGCTGAGAAGAATGTTCGTCTCCGTCTGATTCTTGAAGAGATCGTTCGCAAGGAAGACATCACCGCAAGTGAAGAAGATGTTGAGCAGGAGCTCAAGAATCTTGCCGAGATGTATCGCCTTGAGATCGATCAGGTCAAAGCTGCGGTTGATCCGGAACTCGTCAAGAAAGATATCTGCAACCGCAAGGCCAGTGAGTTCGTAAAAGAACACGCAAAGAAAGCCTGAAACAAACTAGTGAATCAATCATAATAAGACGCGCCCATGCGTCTTATTTTGTCCCATCGTAAGCGAAAAGGGAGGTATTTATGACAACAGTGAACAACATTACAACTCGTGTACCAGTCATCTGTACCAGAGGAATCATCGTATTCCCCGGCCTGGATGTCATGATTGAAGTTGGACGTCAGAAATCCATCAACGCTGTCAATGAGGCTTCTGCCAACTATGACGGAATGGTTTGGGTCGTATGTCAGAACGACATCATGGTTGACAATCCGAAGAAAGAAAACCTGTATGAAGTTGGAACGCTTTCCAAGATCAAGATTGTTCGCCGCAAGGAAGGCTTCATGCGTGTAACCTTTACCGGTATGAAGCGTGCGCGTCTTTCCGAACTGGAAGACAGCGATGATATCATGATGGCTTCGATCCAGCCGCTGGATGATGTTCAGGGCAATACCATGGAAGAAGTGGCGCTTGTCAAACGCGTGATCAGCGCTTTTGAAAAGCTCTCCAATGTTGCCTCGGCATTCCCGGCTGACATCATTGCGCAGTTATCCAAAGGCGTCAGTGCGATTACCCTGACGGATCAGTTTGCGCAGTATTTCCCACTGGAAACACCGGTCAAACAGCGCCTGCTGGAAACGCTCGATGTCAATGAACGGATGGTTCAGATTATTGCTGAGCTTGAAAAACAGCAGCAGTTCTCCAAACTGGAATCTTCAATCAACGATAAAGTCAAAGAACATATCGATGACGGCCAGAAGGAATATTACCTGCGTGAAAAGCTGAAGGCCATCAAGGAGGAACTTGGCGATGTCTCCAACTTCACGGATGATGTTTCCTCCATGCGTGAAATGCTGGAAAAGAATCCATATCCGGATCATGTCAAGGAAAAGGCAAAGGAAGAAATCCAGCGGTATGAACTGCTTCCGCCGGGAAGCGGAGAAGCCAGTGTGGAACGCACCTATATTGACTGGCTGCTGAAAGTGCCCTGGTGGCAGGAGACGGAAGACAATTCCGACCTGAAGGCTGTCCGCGGCATTCTTGATGAAGACCACTATGGTCTTGAGAAAGTCAAACAGCGCATTATGGAGTATCTTGCGGTCAAGCAGATGACCGGAAGCCTCAATTCTCCGATCCTGTGCCTCGTAGGCCCTCCAGGAGTTGGTAAGACCAGTCTTGCCAAATCAGTAGCCCGTTCGCTTGATCGGAAGTTTGTAAAGATGTCGCTTGGCGGGGTGCGTGATGAAGCAGAAATCCGCGGTCATCGCCGTACGTATCTTGGTTCTCTGCCTGGACGTATCATTCAGGGAATGAAGAAAGCACAGGTCATCAACCCGGTATTCCTGATCGATGAGATCGATAAGATGGGTGCCGACTATAA
>JAFWJY010000294.1 GCA_017514525.1 Solobacterium sp.
AGAGACGCGGCGCATAAGCGGATGGTTGAACAGGTAAAGCGCGGAGAACCGCTTCCCTTTGCAATCGAGAATGCCGCCGTCTACTATGTCGGTCCGACTCCGGCAGCCCCAGGCCAGGCAATCGGTTCTGCAGGGCCTACGACAAGCAGCCGGATGGACGCGTATACGCCACTGCTGCTGGATCTTGGACTTCGGGTCATGATTGGCAAGGGAAGGCGGAGTGACGCGGTAAAAGACAGCATCCGCCGGCATAAGGCCATCTATTTTGTGGCCTGCGGCGGGGCAGGGGCATTGCTTTCCCATTGCATTAAAAAAAGCGAACCGGTCGCGTTTGAAGACCTGCTCGCAGAGGCGGTTGTAAAACTGACATTTGAGGAATTCCCATGTTTTGTCGGAATCGATACGGAAGGCAACGACATTTATGAGCTGGAGGATGATTTGCGGTAAACCCGGATCTCAAAAGAAGCGGTAATGGAAAGCTCCGTGAGCTCATTAAAACGGGCAATCCCGGCTTCTCCGGTTTTATAAGCATAGGGTGTCATCTGAAACAGATTCAGAAGCGTATCATGATCGGCGGAAAAGGACTGTTCGATCCGGTACGCTTTTTCTTGTTTGAGTGAAAGCTTGGGTTCTTTTACCGGATTTTCATATGGATGTTCATACAGCACCTGTTTTAACTCATACAGATGTTTCGGGCCTGGCGTGACAAAGACAAACCGTCCATGTTCTTTCAATGTGCGGTCGAGCTCATCACCGGCGGCTGGCGCAAAGCAGGTCAGTGCGGCGTCCAGAGACTGATCCGGAAGCGGAAGGCGGAAGATGCCCGCTACCGCATACTGGGTGGATGGATCAACTTTGGCCGCATGGTCAATGGCTTTGCGGGACAGATCAAATCCGTACTTTTCAGCCGCTTCAATGACAGAAGTGTAGTAACCTTCCCCGCATCCAAGATCTGCGAAGGTGGTTACCGGTTCACTGGCAAGTTCCTGCTTCAGCTGATCGCGCAGGAATTCATAACAGCCCTGATTCAGAAACGCAGTGCGCGCTTTGACCATCTGGTCATTGTCGCCATGCGCTCCGCCGCCTGACAGCAGATTGACATAACCGGATCTGGCCAGATCAAAACTATGCCGGTTGGAACAGTGCAGAGTTCGGTTTTCTTTAAGCAGTGGATTTCCACAGATCGGACAGCTCAGAATCATGGCAATATCATATCAAACTACGCAGTTTTCACATAATTCCGTTCTTGTATTGACTGGCGGTCAGTCAAACTTTATTCTATGTTTGAAAGGGGCAGCGAGCTATGAAGGATATCAAAGATACGGATGAGCGGCGCAATGAGTTCATTGATGCCGCAGAAAAGCTGTTCAAGGAAAACGGTATCGTTGATACAACGGTTAATGCGATCGTAAAGGAGATGGATGTTGCGAAGGGCTTGTTCTATTATTATTTCAAATCCAAGGATGACGTCATCGATGCGATCTCTGAGAAATACAATCAGGATTTCAAAGCGGCGATTCAGCGTTCTTTGGACACCAGCAATGATTTTGATGAACAGCTCAATGAGTTCATCAACAACACGATTTCTTCGTTCCGGGTCATGTGGGATAACCTGCATGGTGTAAATGAGAATATTGATCTTACGATTCTGTCTTCCCGCAGTGTGGATGAGGCAAAGGAAACGGCCTCCGAGAAACTGAAGGAACTGCTGAAGCAGGGAAATGCACTGCATAAGACCAATATTCCGAATCCGGAATATTTCTCCAAGCTGATTGTCAGCGGCATCGCAGATCTTGCCAGCCATACGGAGGCGGATCTCAAGGAAATTCAGAACATCATACAGGAACTGATCAGAAAGGCAGGTAATTAAGATGGCAGACGAATTCAAAAAATTAGCAGATGATCTCAAGAAGGGAGCGGAAGAATGGGTAAACTATGTGGACAAGCAGAGTGACAAAGTAGTCGATTTCATTCGCACCAATACCAAAGAACTGACGGAAGCGGTAAAGAAAGAACAGAAGAAGATGGAGCTTCGCTCTCAGATCGGTGAGCATACCAGAGCGCTGAATAAAGCATATACGCGTCTTGGCGAAGCGTATTACGCTTCAGCCAGCGAACATAAAGCCATGACGGATGTGTCGGATGTCATGGCCCTGATCCAGTCCAACCGCAAGCTGGTGGATCTGCTGAAAGATCAGCTGAAACGCCTGGAAGGAAAATAATCAGATTTGTACAAAGGCATCTTCGGATGTCTTTTTTTTGTTCAGATAATCTTCACATTTCATTCAAACAGTTCCCAGATTCGCCGCTTATCCTTGAGCCTGTAAGGAGGAAGACCTATGAACAGCAACGCAATGTATGAGGCAACAATGATGCGGGTAGAACATAAATTCCCGATGACAAAAGCACAGGCTCAGGAGTTTCTAGCCAAGGCAATGCCTCACCTGAAAAAGGACGTCTATCCGGAATATGATCTGCACAATATCTACTACGATACTGCCGACAATGCGCTGATCATCAACTGTCTGGGTCATCCCCAGTACAAGGAAAAACTGAGACTTCGCACCTATGGAGAACCTGATGCGAATAAACCGTGCTTTCTGGAAATCAAAAAGAAGTTCCGGAGCACCGGCGTCAAGCGGCGCATTGCGATTCAGGAACAGGAAGCCTACGCCTACCTGAACGAAGGAAAACAGCTGGAGGACAACAGTCAGATCGCCAATGAGATTGATTATCTGGTCAAAAGCCGTCAGCTTTCCGAAAAAATGTTTATCGCTTATCACCGCAAAGCATTTTCCGGAATCGAAGAAAAGGATCTGCGCATCACCTTCGATACCGACATCTGTTACCGTCTGGATCATCTGTCCCTGCATAAGACCGGGGAGGAAAAGATGATCACCGATGAGGATGACGTACTGATGGAAATCAAAGTCAGCGACCGTTATCCAATGTGGCTGACACAGATCCTGTCAGAAATGAAACTGTATCGCTGTACGTTTTCCAAATACGGAACGATCTACTCTGAACTGGAATCCCGCAGACAGTACACCAATCCGTCTGCATATGCATATCACGCAGAGCCTGTAGTGCACGGGCTCCTGCCGCGAAAGGAGAATACATCATGTTTAGCACAATCTTAGTAAATACCGAACTCACACTCGCTGAAATCGCAATCTGTTCTGCAGCCGCAATCGTATGCGGTCTGATCATCGCCCTTTGTTACAAAGCAGCCGCGCATCCGTCCAAGTCGTTTGCGCTTACCACAGCGATGCTTCCGGTCATGGTTATGATCGTAATTATGATGGTCAACGGCAATCTCGGCGTTGGCGTCGCAGTTGCAGGTTCCTTCTCTCTGGTACGCTTCCGTTCTCTTCCAGGTAAAGCAAGCGATATCGCGGCCGTATTCCTGGCGATGGCTGCAGGTCTAGCCTGCGGCACCGGCTATGCGACATTCGCATTAACGATGACGATCGGCATCTGTCTGATCAGTTATGGGCTGTATAAGAGCGGTTTATTCTCCCAGCCGGAGTCTCTGCGTTATCTGACCATCACGATTCCGGAAGATCTCGACTATGCCAACGTATTTGCGGATATCTTCAAGTCGTTTACGAAATCCCATAAGCTGACTGCCATGAAGACGGTTAACCTTGGCGCCCTGTATGAACTTCGCTATGAAGTGACGCTGAAGGAACCGGAAGAAGAAAAGGCAATGCTGGATCAGATCCGCACCCGGAATGGAAATCTGACGGTTCAGTCCAGTCTGATGGCTCCAATCGGAACCGAACTCTGATGGAGGTAAGTTATGAACACAATGCGTTATCTGACTATGACCCTGTCAGCCTTTCTGCTGACAGGCTGCACAGAAGCTGCGGCAGCGACAGTGGAAACAAAGACGATGGCGTTAACAGAAACGTCACTGACGATGAATCTTTCTGAAGAGGAAGAGCTCGAAACGTACGATGATGCCACCGCAGTCCACATCCAAATTAGTGGAACAGAAGCGACGATCGATAAGGACGGCGCTGTACTGCAGGATGGGACTCTGACCATTTCCAAGGCAGGTACCTATGTGCTGAGTGGAGATGGAACCGTTGCCGTTGTAATTAATACAGAAGACAAAGACAATGTGCATCTGGTATTGAACGGAGTCACGCTGAAGTGTGAAAGCGGACCGGCAATCTATGTGGCAGATGCGGAAAAAACCATCCTGACTGTCCGCAACGGCACAAAGAATGCGATTGAAGCTGCCGGTGAAAATGCGGATGAGAAAAAAGGCGGCATCTATGCCAAAGACGACCTGGTCATCAATGGCGGAGGAAGTCTTGAAATCACTGCGGCATCGGGAGATGGAATTCATGGCAATGATGAAGTGAAACTTGTCAATGCGATGATCACCATACACGCAGAGAGTGACGGTATCGACGCAAATGACATCCTTGCGGTGAAAGACTGCATTCTCAACATCACAGCGGAAAAAGACGGTATCAAGGCTGGTGACACCGATGAAGATACCGGTGCTGTAACAACAGCGGATATCGAAATCAGCGGTGGCGTACTGACCATTACGGCAGCGGATGACGGCATCCAGGCAACCGGTACGATCACGGCATCACAAAGTGAGGTGGCGATCGAAGCTGGCGGCGGCTATGAAAACGCGCCTGTCCATACCGGAGATTCGTTCAACGGCATGTTCGAAAACATGCATGGCGGCTTTGCGCCGCAGGACGGTTCCGGTGAGATGCCTCAGCAGAATCTTCAGGGACAGCGCCCGGGAAGATCAGGCGCGATGTTTGGAACTGACAATGGCGCAGGCGCTCAGCCTGGGATGAACTCTGGCAATGAAACCATGCGGCCGGGTGAATTCCAGAATGAAAATGGCGAACGCATGATGGAACCCTCTGCGGATCTGGAAGCTAACGGGACAGAAGGGACTTCTTCTGATACCGATGAAGAAACGTCCAAGGGCATCAAGGCGGATGGCTCAATCATCCTGGCAAATGCGACCGTTTCCATCAACAGTGCGGATGATGCGCTTCATGCCAATACGGATGTTTCAATAACAGCCGGTACGCTGACACTCAAAGCGGGGGATGATGCGATCCATGCGGATGGCACAATGACTTTGGATCCGAAAACACTGGAAATTGTCACCTCCTATGAAGGACTTGAAGCGAAGAATCTGGTGATTGACGGCGGTGAGATTCTGATCACAGCGAGTGATGATGGCATCAACTCAATCGATCAGGATTCCGGCGCATCTGAATTTGCGGCTGATGATTCGTTATTTACGATGAATGGCGGCACGGTGACGGTTGACGCTGGTGGAGACGGCGTAGACTGCAATGGCAATGGTGTCATGAACGGCGGAACATTAACGGTTTATGGCCCGGAAAACAATGGCAACGGCGCGTTAGACTACAACGGAACCTTTACGGTTAATGGCGGTACGCTGTTAGCAGGCGGCAGTTCACAGATGTCCATGGTACCTTCTGCCGGAACGGGTGTCTATGTGATCAGTGCCGGCATTAACAATTCCAATGGAGCTGTTGAAGTCAAAGCAAGTGACGGCACAGTGATTCTGACCTACCAGTCAGAAAAGTCCTGTTCGGATCTTGTGATTGCCAGTGACCAGCTGAAACAGGGAAGCACTTATACGATTACCCAGAACGGTACAAGTCTGGGTGAAGTGACCATCAGCGACACCGTAACATACCTCAATAAAACGGCCGGAACCGGACAGGGTATGTTCGGTCGCGGAAGAGAAAACAGGATGGCTTCCGGAACACAGCCTGACTTCAATTCCAGCGCGACACCGGAAGGCCAGCCGCAAGAAAACAGCCAGCTGCCGGATGGACAAAACGCATTTCCGGATACAACTGAACAAAAAGCAATGTAATGGATCGATTCCCGCAGAGAATGTTCTGCGGGAGTTTTTGTGCAGTTTTGAGTACAATGGGTTCATGAGTGCGGAAATCACGGTCAAGCCGTTTGCACAACTGAGCAATGAAGAACTCTATGCGATTCTGAAGGCACGGGTGGATGTGTTTGTTGTCGAACAGGAATGCCCGTATCCGGAACTGGATGGAAAGGATCAGGAAGCGGTTCATTTTTTTCTGCCGGATGAAACTGGAAGAATTCTTGCATATCTGCGGGTCTATGAAAATGAAGCGGGCGCCATGCAGATTGGAAGAGTGCTGACGACCGTACGAGGGGCTTCTTATGGAAGAAGGCTCCTGCATCGGGCTGTGGCTTATCTGGAAGAAACAGCACCTGGAAAACCGGTGGTTCTGGAGGCGCAGACCTATGCGATTGGCTTTTATGAAAAAGAAGGATTTGTCGTTTCTTCAGAGGAGTTTCTGGAAGATGGCATACCGCATGTAAAGATGATGCGAAAGATGTCGTTCTGACGACATCAGGGGAGGAGGAACGTATGAAACGCTGTTTTATCAACGCAACGATCTGGAAACATAGTGAAACGGCTATTCTGGTTGAGGATGACCGGATCATCCGGCTGAGTACTGCAGAAGCACTGCAGGATGAAATCAGCCGGTGCGATGAAGTAATCGATCTGAATGGGCAGTTTGTATGTCCTGGTTTTATTGATTCACATCTGCATCTGCTGGAACTGGGCAGATATCTGGAGAATGTTCAGCTTCATACCTGCACGAGCAGACAGCAGGTGCTGGACCGTCTGCGGAAGCGGGAGAAGGAACTGGAACCGGATGAATGGCTGCTTGGAAGAGGCTTCAATGAAGAACTCTTTGATGTGCCGGAAATGCCGACCAAAGCAGACCTGGATTCGATTTCCACAACGCGGCCGATTGCGGTTACGCGCAGCTGCGGACATAAGATGGTGGTTAACTCCAAAGCGCTGGAGCTGGCCAATATGGAAGAAGATTCCATGGTAGAAGGCGGCACGATTGATTTTGAACATGGATTTCTGGAAGAAACCGCAATCACCGTGCTTCATGGTGTCTGGCCAAAAGAAACGGCGGAATCCATTCGCCGCTCCATCCTGCGGGGACAGCAGGAATGCAATAAGTACGGCATCACTGCAGTCGGCAGTGATGACTTTATCTCGATCACGCATGACTGGCGTCTGGTGCTGGATGTCTTTATGAAGATGGCATACCATGGGGAACTGACCGTGCGTGTAAATGAACAGTGCGAGTTTCCGTCACCGGAAGAGTTTGCGCAGTTTCTGGATGAGGGCTACACAATGGATGTCGGCGATGACCTGTTCCGCATTGGCCCGCTAAA
>JAFWJY010000295.1 GCA_017514525.1 Solobacterium sp.
CCCATGATCAGATGCTGAGGGCATGTGACGCGATTGAAGCGGAACTCGAGGAACGGCTGGAATTCTTCAAACAGAATGAAAAACCGCTCGAGGCAGAACGGCTGGAACAGCGAACACGCTTTGATCTGGAAGCACTGCGGGAAAACGGTTATTGCGCAGGTATTGAAAACTATTCCATGCATATTGACGGACGTGTACCGGGACAGCGGCCATGGAATCTGTTTGATTATTTTCCGAAGGATATGTTGCTGATTGTGGATGAGTCCCATGTGTCTCTCCCGCAGATTCGCGGTATGTACAATGGCGATCGTCAGCGCAAGGAAACTCTCGTGGAATATGGATTCCGGCTGCCGTCAGCGCTGGAAAACCGTCCGATGCGGTTTGATGAATTTGAGTCTATCGCTCCGCAGGTGATCTACTGTTCCGCAACACCGGGTGACTATGAACTGGAACACGTTAACCATGAAGTCGTGGAACAGATTATTCGACCGACCGGTCTGTTGGACCCGTTGATTACCGTAAAGCCAACCCGTGGACAGGTGGATGATATCTGTGATGAGATTTCCAAACGCGTCAAAAAGAATGAACGCGTTCTGATCACAACACTTACGGTACGGATGGCAGAAGACCTGACGGATTATCTGAAGGAACGCGGTTTCAAGGTTGCTTATCTGCACCATGAAACCAAGACACTGGAGCGTACGGAGATTATCCGTGATCTGCGTCTTGGCAAAGTGGATGTCATCGTAGGCATCAACCTGCTGCGGGAAGGTCTTGATATACCGGAAGTATCACTGGTATCGATTCTCGATGCGGATAAGGAAGGATTCCTGCGCAGTGAGCGTTCTCTGATTCAGACGATCGGGCGAGCGGCCCGTAACGCCAATGGCGAAGTGCATATGTATGCGGATGTCATGACTGGCAGTATGGAACGGGCAATCCGGGAAACCAACCGTCGGCGTTCCATTCAGGAAGCCTATAACCAGGAACATGGCATTGTACCGCAGACGATTATCAAGCCGGTTGAGGAGGCCATTCGCGGTAAGGAAACCAAAGAGATGGCTGCCAAGTACATGAAGAAGAAGTCCAAGATGTCCGGCAAGGATAAGGCGGTACTGATTGCCAACATGGAGGCGGAAATGCGTGAAGCTGCTGCTGCACTGGATTTTGAACGTGCAGCGGAACTGCGTGATATGATTTTTGAACTGAAATCAGAAGACTGATTTGTGTCTTTTAATTTAATATATATTATGGCAAGGGGAATGACAGTATGGCGGATAAACTTGATTTTATGACAGAACTGGCAAAAGACATCGATGCCAGAAAACATGGAGAAACCTCCAGCTTTGGAACCATCAACGATTTTGTGCCAAGACAGCGTGAAATCAAAGATACAGAATATGACCGGGAACAGGATTATGAAAACACCCGGCCTGTTTCTGTGCCGCCTGCTCAAACTGCATCTATCCCGGTAAGCCAGCCGGAGCAGTACTATGAAGAGCCGGTACAGCAGGAAGCACCGCAGCCGGAGCAGTACTATGAAGAACCGGTTCAGCAGGCAGAACCGCAGCCGGAGCCGGTATTTACCAAGCCGACGACGCAGGAAGAAATGTATGGCTCCGGACAGAATGGCCCGGCCAGCTTTCATGAGGAAGAGCGTGTCAAAGTAGAGAAGGAACCATTCCGCCCATCACCGGTTATGATCGGTGGGGCAGTCTTTGGACTGTTGCTGATTGGATTCTTAGTATGGTTTCTGTTCCTGCGGGCAAAAATCACAATTCCTGATTTTACCGGCAAGACTTTAACAGAAGCGACCAACTGGGCAAAGCAAAATAAGATTGATGCCAGTGCACTGGCAAGAAACTATGAATACAGTGTGGAATATGACAGTGATGTCATCATTTCACAGACTCCTGCAGGCGGCTCTCATATCAAACAGAGCACGCCAATCACCTTTACGGTATCGCAGGGTGCTGACCCAAATGAACCGATTGACTTTCCGGATATCAAATCCATGACTTACAGTGATCTGAATGACTGGAAGAATGAAAATAAATTAAGCAAAACAAAGATTTCTACCGAATACAACACAACCGTTCCTAAAGATGAAGTAATCTCGTTTGAACTGAAGAATGTATCTGAAAGTGAATTTACGCGTGGAAGCACGCTGACCATCAAGGTTTCAAAAGGACCTGCGCCAGCCGGTCAGGTAACGGTTGAAAACTTTGTGGGCAAGAGTTTTGCGGATGCGTCTACCTGGGCAAACAACAAAAAGGTGAAGATCGTTCGTCAGGAAATCAACTCTGATACGGTTGAAAGTGGCTTTATCATTTCTCAGCTGCCGGCTTCCGGTGCTGCGATGAATGAAGGGGAAAACTTCACGGTTACGGTATCCAAAGGAAAAGGCGTCAAGATTCCGAATCTTGTCGGCTATTCCAAGGAACAGCTTGAGGCATGGTCTTCCAGCAAGAACAACAACGTAACAATTGTTAAGAAATCAATTTATAACGAAGCGCCGCTGGGCTCTGTTATCGCTCAGGGTGTAGCACCTGGCACTATAGTGGATGCGGGTGATGTATTAGAATTGACGATTTCTCTGTACATGCCAATCCTTGAGACAAACTCTCGGGCATGGCTAGGCAAAGATTATCTCGAACTGCGCGCATGGTGTGACGATGTAAACTATAACGGTGCAGATATCCAGGCAGGCTCCTGGGGAGACTGGCAGTATCCAACCTGCAGTGATACATATCCTACCCCTGGACAGGTGGTTAATTATGCTTGCTACTATGGCACA
>JAFWJY010000296.1 GCA_017514525.1 Solobacterium sp.
CAGCTGACTGGTATATCCCTGGAAGATGCGGAGTGGTCAAATGAAAGAATCGGCGCCTTTGTCGCTCTTTCTCTTAAGGATTATCAAGCCGCAGAACCACATTTCAGAGAGCTTGCAGCATCGGAGAACGATCCGGATGAGCGCATGTATTACCTATGCATGAGGGAATTCTGCCGACTGAAGAAAGATGGAATGGATACAGATGCTGTATGTACGCTGCTGAAGACCATTTATCGAAAAGACGCAGCAGAACGGGTAAGAGAAGATACCGCAGATCTCTCTGCAATTCTTGTGAGGAAGTTTTCACCGCTTCTGTGCCCCGACTGTCAGAACTGCGGAAGGAATGGAAAATCCTGCATGCATAAGCAGGCAACGAAACTGAACTTTAAGATTGCGGCACAGATGAAAGCAGAGAACGTGTCCCAACAGGCATTGCTGGAATTGCTTCAATCCTATGATTAATACTTATGGGATTATGGTTTCTTGATATGTGTCTTGCGCAATTGCTTGATGCTGTAGTCGTACTCCTGATTGGCATAGGCAGTATAAAGAATATCGATGATACTCAATTGAGAAATACGACTGCTCATGGCAGCACTGCGAAATAATGATTCATTCGACGTCGTATAAAGACGGTAATCAGCCAGGTCATAGACCGGGCTTTTTACACTTCGTGTAATCGCAATCATTGGGGTATGATTATCCTTCATTGCTTTCATGCATTCTATCATTTCAGTTGTCTGGCCGCTGTAGGAAATCACAATTCCAACATCATTTTTAGTGCTGTTCAATGCACTCAGCAATTGAAGATGCCAGTCTTCATTCAGAATGCACGGTTTGTTGATACGAAGCAGTTTTTCATAAGCATCTCTTGCCGCAAGCCAGGATGCACCAAGTCCAAAGAAGATGACTTTGTCAGAATCACGGATCAGGTTCACACATTTCTGCAGAACCTTTGGGTTCATCAACCGTTCTGTTTCATACAGGGACTGGATATTGCTTTCGGTGATTTTGGTGATGATTTCCTCAATCGAATCGTTCTTTTCTATCTGGGTAGCGGCAATGCGCTGTTCCGTTTCTTCTGCCGCCAGTTCTGTCAGAAGGGAACGCCGAAATTCCTTGAATCCATTGAACCCAACCGTATGACAGAGGCGCACGACCGCCGAGGGAGATACGTACGCATTACTTGCCAGTACATGAATACTGATGCGCGAAGACTCACTTGGATTGCTGAGTATGTATTCAGCAGCTGCCCGTTCTGCCGGATTTAAGGTGTTGAGATGTTCTTTCAGTCGTACTAATGCATCAGACATTTTTCTTCCTCCCGATTGTTTCATGCACCGGAGACAATCATTCCTGATTAATTGCCTATTACTTCTTAAAACATGGTTTACAAGTCGTGAAAAACAGTGCTGGTGATTTTCATTCAAAGTGTAAAACAAAGTTTCAAAGAATGCACGAATTCTTGAAATAAAAATTTCATGAAGCTAAATTGAAAGCGGTATCAGTTACAAGAAGTTCTATGAAGGAAAGGGAATACTTATGGAGCTTAAACTAGAACAGATGACAACAGAGAGACGCAATGAGAACACCATGAATCTCGATACAATGAGTCCTCTCGAAATCGTAACAATCATGAATCAGGAAGATCTTCTGATTCCAGCAGCAATCAAACCGCATCTTGAGACGATTGCTCAGGTCGTAACCTGGGGAAC
Source organism: Solobacterium sp. (assembly GCA_017514525.1). Classification (GTDB taxonomy): domain Bacteria; phylum Bacillota_I; class Bacilli_A; order Erysipelotrichales; family Erysipelotrichaceae; genus Bulleidia. Next base: position 1,716 of record JAFWJY010000296.1, read on the forward strand.
CGAATCCATCACAAGCGGCGGCCGGATCTTCTATATGGGGGCCGGCACCAGCGGCAGACTTGGCGTTCTGGATGCGTCAGAGTGTCCTCCGACCTTCGGGGTCAGTCCGGATGTAGTAATCGGTCTGATCGCCGGAGGAGAGAAGGCGTTCACTCAGGCCGTTGAAGGTGCAGAGGATGACTTCGATCTTGGCGCAAATGACCTAAAAGCACATGGACTTACAGGAAAGGATCTTGTAATCGGTTTGGCCGCAAGTGGCAGAACACCATATGTACTGGGCGGTCTTGAATACGCAAAATCGATGGGCTGTCATACTGCAGCGATCACCTGCAATGCAAATTCGGAATTGTCGAAAGCTGCTGAAGCAGGAATCGATATCGTCATTGGTCCGGAAGTACTGACGGGTTCCACCCGCCTGAAAGCAGGGACTGCACAGAAGATGGTTCTGAATATGATTTCTACTGCCGCAATGGTTGGGGCAGGAAAGGTATATGAAAACCTCATGGTCGATGTGCAGCAGTCCAATGAAAAACTCAGAGTCAGAGCACGACGCATCGTTCGCCTTGCGACAGAAGCGGATGACGAAACGATCGAAAAAGCTCTGGAAGCCGCAAAGGGATCCTGCAAAGTCGCAATCACGATGATTCTTGCGGGATGCAGCGCAGAAGAGGCACATACTCGTCTGGAACAGACGGGTGGGCATGTAAGAGATGCTGTCAAATAATTGAAAAGGGGATGTAAATCATGACAAACAAAGAATTAGTAAACGCAGTACTCGAAAAAGTTGGACAAAGGGACAATGTAATTTCAGTCACCAACTGTATGACAAGGCTTCGCATCAATGTTAAGAATGATGAAAAGATTGATGAAGCAGGTCTCAAGGGAATCGAAGGAGTCATGGGCATTGTCCATGACCGAACCAACTATGTCGAAGTAGTTGTAGGTCCGGGGAAGTGCCGCAAGTGCGCTGACATCTGCCTTGAAATGGGAATTCCGGCTGTAGCGGACATGTCCACTGATGCGGACTGGAAGGCAAACAAGGAATCTGTAAAAGCCAATCAGAAATCCAATCCGGTGCGCAATGCATTAAAGATCTTCGGTGAGATCTTTGTGCCGCTGATTCCGGGTGTTATCGCAGCTGGTCTCTGTGCCGGTATCAACACACTGATTCAGCAGCTGAATCCGGGCTGGGCAGATAATAACTTCCTGAGCATTGTCTGCGGTCTGCTGGGACTGATCAACACTTCCTTCATGACCTACCTCACTGCATGGGCTGGCTACCGCGCAGCAGAACGTTTTGGCGGCACACCGATTCTTGGCGGTATGCTTGGTATCATTACTGGTCTCGAAGGAATCAATACGATTTCTCAGACCATTGGCTGGTTCAACGCTGATTCTCCGCTGGATTCCATTCTCAGAAGTGGTCGAGGCGGTGTACTGGCAGCTGTACTTGGTGTAATGATCATGGTAAAAGTTGAGAAGTTTGTCCGCAGCAAGATGCCAGACGCTCTCGACATCGTATTCACTCCGATTCTCACACTGATCATCTGCATCATTCCGTACATCTTTGTCGTAATGCCTGTATGCGGTCTGATCTCCAGCGCACTGTGCTCGGTTGTTCAATCCATCTGCATGTCTTCCAGTGCATTTGTACGCATCATTGCCGGTTATGTCAGTGCTGCACTGTTCCTTCCGATGGTTGCGATGGGTATGCACCATGGTCTTGTTGCACTGTATACCGTTCAGCTGAACCAGATTGGTTACGTCACACTCTATCCGGCTCTCTGCATGGCTGGTGCTGGCCAGGTCGGTGCTGCGATTGCGATTTACCTTAAGGCAAAGAAGATCAAGAACAAGCGTCTTGCGTCCGTTATCAGCGGTGCGCTTCCTGCAGGTGTACTTGGTGTTGGTGAACCTCTGATCTATGGTGTAACGCTTCCGATGGGTAAGCCGTTTATTACTGCTGGCTTAGGCGCAGGATTTGGCGGCGCATTCGTAATGGCAATGCAGGTAGCAGCTACCACCTGGGGACCTTCCGGTGTTCTGGGATGCTTCGTCATGACAGCAGGCCCGAATGGTGGTGTCATGAGCGTGCTCTACTACGCAATCGGTCTTGTGATCTCTATCATCGCTGCATTCCTGATTACCAATGCAGTGGTAAAAGAAGAGGATGTTGCCAGTGCCTGAGGCATTGGGAAGATCTCTTTATCTCAGTGAATCAAATGGTACTCCTCCTGGTGGACTGGTTATTCCATCAGGAGTACCTGTCTTTATCTCTCTGCACAGAGAAGAAGAGATGACAGATGACTGGCCGCAGAAGATATCCCAGTTCTGCAGTTCCCTGGCCGAAAAGAACTGTACCATTCTGGCAGATATCTCCAAGCGTACGCTGGAAACGATGCGGGTTGGTTCAGTCAAGGAATTGTGTGAAGTTTTGCATCTTGGTGCAGTACGCGTCGATTATGGTTTTACCGTAAGTGAGATCAAAGCGATTGCGCAGGAAACACCAGTTGTATTGAATGCCTCATGTATCACGGAAGAAGAGATGAAGGAACTCTGCGGATGCGGAGAACTACTGGCCATGCATAACTTCTACCCAAGACCGGAAACGGGCCTAGATGAAGACTACCTGAAAGAGCGCACAGCGTTGCTGCAGCAGTATGGATTCAAGGTGATCGCCTTCATTGCCGGAACCGGCAGGAAACGCGGACCGCTGCAGGAGGGGCTGCCGACTCTGGAAGCCCACCGATATCTGCCGCCGCTGTATGCATGTGCGGATCTGATTCTGAATGATGGAATCGATCAGGTCTATGTTGGAGATCCGGAACTCGAAGAAATGGAGCAGCAGCGCATCGACCGGTTTCTGAAGGAAGGCATTTTGGAACTGCCCTGTTCCCTGCGTGCCGGATATGAAGATCTGTATGGTCAGGTCTTTACGAATCGAATCGACAGCCCGAAGGGATTGATCCGTGTGGCGGAAAGCAGGGAATACAGCATCTCTTCCGGGAGGACGGTAAAACCTGAAAACAGCGTGGTGCGCAGACGCGGGACGATAACCATGGATAATGAAGACTATCTGCGTTATGCAGGAGAAGTGATGATCATGCGAGCGGATCATCCGAAGGATCCGCGTGTCAATGTGATCGGAACGATTCAGAAAGAATATATTCCATTGCTCGATCTGATCAAGCGGGGGGCGAAATTCACTTTTTCAAAATAATCTGTTTATGAAAAAAATGCCATATTTACAGGACCGTACAAACTGGCCTGAAAATATGGCTTTTTTGTGTATCTGGTTTAGAAACGTGTGAATTTCCGCTTGTTTTCTGCCCGATGGAAGAAACGCGTGCATAGCCATAATTCATAGTAAGCTCAGCGTTATATTCTGTTAATGCTACAGGTTAATGTTCTCGCTGCTTTGGCGACAGTCTGCTACAGCATCTAAATAGACTATGTTGTCTTCAATCAGAAAAACAGTCTTAAGTTTTCTGACAAAAGCTTATGCGGGACTACACGATTTGGATCTGAAACTTGCGGTAGAGAAAGTTGGAGAACAATGTTAAAAATCATATGTTTTCACAATCCGGATGAAGAAAATGGATATCTTAGCAACTGGTATCCTTCAGTATTTACATACGGCGGAACAGAATATTCTTCCATGGAACAATACATGATGCATCGAAAGGCGATTTGTTTCTCAGACAGAAAAATTGCAGATGCAATCATGGAGACTGATGATGTTGCAGAGATAAAAAAATTGGGACGTCTTGTCAATAATTACAACTATTAACAAAAGGAAGATCCGTAAAAGGAGCAAAATAAGGGTTAGCGAAACAAAAACACGCCCTGAAATTTCCGTAATCGGCGTAAAAACTCGTCCAGATATTTTCGATAATGGGTTTAAACTTGACCGGAAATATCCGAAAACAATATAAAACTCGCTCGGAATTTTCCGAAAATCGAGCTAAAATGTAACTGGGAGTCACAAAAAATGAAATTA
>JAFWJY010000297.1 GCA_017514525.1 Solobacterium sp.
AATATCTTCGGAGCACCGACTGTTCTGCGTGCAAGGCAGATTTTCAATACTGTCTCTGCACGAGTATAGAGCCTGAATGATAGTTTCTATCCGATTTTCGAGACGTGCGATTTAGCATCACAGAAGTTGTTCGCACTTGTAGCGACAATGACCTATGATGTGCTTTTTGGTGAGCTCGTATATGAGCTTGTCCGCGAAAAGATGATTATCGGCAGCAACGAGCTTGCTGATAGTGATCTGAGGATTTTCTTCAAAGACAAACAGCAGCAGAGTGATAAAGCGGCGACATGGACGGAAGCTACGATCAAAAAACTGATGGTTTCATATAAGTCCATGCTCTATGAGGCCGGTGTCACCAATAAAGCAAAAAATGTCCGTGAGATTTATAAGCCTCTTCCCGATCCGGCGATGGAACGCTGGATGGAGGATCAGGGCATGACATATCAGCTGAAAGCGATTACGGGGGTGAGATAATGGCAGGATTACAGGAACGCTTAGATCAGATGGAAGCTGCCATTCATAAACCGTCTTTCCGGGAGAGCAGCGGCAGGGCAAATGAAGTGAATTACTGGGTATTCGATTATGATCCGGCAAAAGAACTTGAAGTACGCGAACGTATCGAATACATGAAAAATAAGAACGCGAAAGGAACGGACGGATTTGAACTGGTGGTCTTTGATCTCTATGACATGATCATGGACTATCTGGAAGAAAAGGACTTTGTAAAATCCTACGAGCGTTATGAGACGAGAAGAGGATTTGACTATATCATCCGTGCTGTTTCCACCTCCATGAAAATGAATGAGGATGACAGCATTCTGATCCAGAAGATCGTGGAGCAGATGCCGGAGAACGCCGTTGTATTTCTTACGGGTGTAGGAAAATGCTATCCGCTTCTTCGGTCACATAAGATTCTGAATAACCTGCATCAGTCCGTATTAAAGGCACCGGTGGTCCTGTTCTTCCCCGGTACTTATACGGAACAGGAGTTGATCCTGTTCAATGAGGTTAAAGACGATAACTACTACCGGGCATTCAAACTTGTGAAGTGAGGAAAGAGATATGCAAATTAAAGATATGTTCAAAAAGTCGATCACCAGAGATATCCAGGGTGTCGTCATTGCCGGTCAGGGCGAAAAGACTAATATCGCTACAGAGCTGGAAGAGTATGTTGTGACGCCGGAGCTGCAGCGTCACTTTGCAGATTTCTTCTCTGCTTACGCAAAGGGAATCAACGGTGAAACCACCAAGATGGGTGTATGGATCTCCGGCTTCTTTGGAAGTGGTAAATCTCACTTGCTGAAGATCCTGTCCTATATTCTCGATAATGAAGTGGTCGGTGGGAAGCGCGCCATCGATTACTTTATCGACGATAAAAAGATCTCCGATCAGATGGTGCTGGCAGATATGCAGCTGGCGGCTAACACGCCTTCCGATATCATTATCTTCAATATCGATGCGAAGAGTGAATCCGATGGAAAATCCAATAAGGATGCCATAGTTAATGTATTTCTTAAGGTATTCAACAACTCTCTCGGATTCTGTGGTGCGATTCCGTATCTGGCTGATCTGGAGCGTAAGCTTACAGAAGATGGCAAGTACGAGGAATTCAAAGATACCTATCAGAGAGTGACCGGTCATAACTGGTACGAAGAGCGCCATGAATTCCTGTCCCGTCAGGACGGTGTAGTAGATACCCTGATCGAGATGGGGTATATGAGTGAGAAGGCAGCCTGGAACTGGTGCGATGCCGCTATTGGTGATTACCAGATCAGCATTGAAGACTTTGCCAAGAGAGTGAAGTCATACATAGACCGCAAAGGCAACAATCATCATGTTGTCTTCCTTGTTGATGAAATTGGCCAGTACATTGGTGATGATTCCAAGCTGATGCTGAATCTGCAGACTGTGACCGAAGAACTTGGTAAGGAATGCAAGGGTAAGGCCTGGGTCATTGTTACCAGCCAGCAGGATATCGATTCCATTACCAAGGTCAAGGGCAACGACTTTTCCAAGATCCAGGGACGTTTCGACACACGCCTGTCCCTGTCATCTGCGAACGTCGATACTGTCATTAAGAAGAGAATCCTGGATAAGACCGACACAGCTGCACAGACACTGCGGCTGCTGTATGAACAGAAGGCCACCATCATCAAGAACCTGATCGTTTTCAATGATGGTGTTGAGAAGAAATTATATGCAAATGACAGGGATTTTGCGGAAGTTTATCCGTTTATCCCGTATCAATTTAACTTGCTTGCAAGCGTGCTGACTTCTATCCGTACACACGGTGCATCCGGTAAACATCTGTCTGAGGGTGAGCGTTCCATGTTGGCTCTCTTCAAAGAGTCCGCAATGGCTTTGAAGGATGAAAATGTCGGTGCGATTGTACCGTTCCACCGCTTCTATGATGCCCTGGAAAACTTCCTGGATCACAGCCATAAGGGCGTTATCATCCGGGCCTATGACAACAGCTATATTAATCCGGATCATAAGGACAGCGATGTCTTTACTATCAATGTGCTGAAGACATTGTTCATGATCAAGTATGTTCTAGAGATCGAGTCCAATATCGATAACATTACCAGCCTGATGATCGAGAATATCGATGATGACCGAATCGAGGTAAAAGAGCGTGTTGAAGAAGCTCTTAAGGTCCTTATGCGTCAGATGCTGGTACAGAAGAATGGTTCCCACTATGTCTTCCTGACTGATGAAGAACAGGAAATCAATCGTGAGATCGACAGCCAGAATGTAGAAATGGCTGAGGTCATCAATAAGGTTTCCGAGATGATCTACGAGGATATCTTCACGGAAAAGAAATACCGCAATCCAGCATTCAATGGACGTTACTCTTTCAATTTCAATCAGGCCGTTGATGACAGGCCTTATAAGGCAAATCAGAATTACGATATCGGTGTTCGTGTTCTTACACCCTGGTATGAAGGTGGTAACGATGATACTACGCTGCGCATGATGTCCGGGCAGCGATTTGAGGTTC
>JAFWJY010000298.1 GCA_017514525.1 Solobacterium sp.
AAGACAAAAACCGGATGATCCGGGAATTCGGCAAACGGGCAGCCATGAATGCGCCGATTCAGGGCAGCGCCGCCGATCTCATCAAGATTGCGATGCTGCATATCGATGCCATGATGAAAGAGGCGAAGGTAAAGTCTCAAATGCTGCTGCAGGTGCACGACGAACTGATCTTTGATGTGCCTGCAGATGAGGTGGAACAGATGAAACAGCTGGTAACGGAAGGCATGGTCAAAGCGATGGAGCTGAAAGTGCCGCTGACGGTAGAATGTTCCATTGGCAATGACTGGTATGAGGCGAAATAATGCCGGAACTGCCTGAAGTAGAAACCGTTCTTCGAACGCTGGAAACCCAGATCAAAGGGGAAGAGATTCTTGGCGTGGACGTCAGACTGCCCAAGATGATTGACCGCAGTCCAAAGGAGTTCGAGCAGAAACTGCTCCATCATACGTTCCGTACGTTTTCCAGACGCGGCAAGTATCTTCTGTTTGGAATGGGTGACCTTACACTGGTTTCACATCTTCGTATGGAAGGAAAATACTTCATTGAACCGGATGATGCCCCAGTGCGCAAACATACGCATGTCATCTTTCAGCTGAAAGGACATCGCCAATTACGGTACAACGATACCCGTCAGTTTGGCACGATGGAACTGGTTGAGGGAGAACTGGATTATCGCCATTTCCATGGTCTTGGGAAAGAACCGTTTGATATCACCTGTACCGGTGATTATCTGTATGAAATTGCCCATTCCCGTTCGATACCAATCAAGACCTTACTGCTGGATCAGTCGGTGATCGCAGGCATCGGAAATATTTACGCGGATGAGATCTGTTTTGACAATCGTATCCGACCGGGTGTTTCGTGTGCGAGGCTAAGCCGAAAGCAGTGTGAGGGCATCGTTCAAAGCACAAAGACGATTCTTTCCGAAGCAATTCGCTGCGGCGGCACAACGATTCGTTCTTATACTTCCAGTTTAGGAGTGACGGGTCTCTTCCAGCTGCAGTGTCAGATTCATTCACAGAAACACTGTGGTGTGTGCGGGACACCCGCAAAGACAAGGAGGATAGGCGGACGGACATCTTACTACTGTCCGAACTGCCAGAACTGCCGATGAAAAAGATAGGAATTACCGGAACGATTGCGTCCGGAAAGACAACAGTATCGATTCTGCTGCGGAAAATGGGATTCTCTGTCTTTGACAGTGATGGGTATTCCCGCATTCTGTATCAGAAGACCAACCCCTGTTATCAGAAAGTTGTAGATCTGCTAGGTGAATCTATCCTGGATGAGTTTGGGGAGATTGACCGGAAGAAAACAGCGGAACTGATCTTTCATAATGAAACACTTCGTAAAGGGCTGAACGCAATCGTTCACCCCGCTGTGATCGAAGGCATGAACCGGTTCTTTGAACACCATCAGAAGGAGGACTTGGTATTTGCGGAAGTTCCGTTACTGTATGAAGCAGGAATGGAGCAGTACTTTGATGAAATCCTGATTCTTGCCTGTGACCGGGAGACCGCCATCCGCCGCATGATGGAAGACCGCGGCTATACGGAGGAAGAGGCAGAATCCCGCTATGCCGCAATGATTCATCATGAGAAAGATGAAGGCGGACATGTGACAGTTTTGTATAATGACAGTACGATTGCCGAGCTTTATGAAAAAGTGCTGGCCTATGTGGAAGAAAAAGGAGTTGCCTGAATGACGCTGCGCCCGAAAGATGTATATCGTGTCGAAATGACGGAAAACCTCAGCGAGGATGCGATTTCTTCTCTGGTAACGCTGTATCTGCCCCTGATGGGGAAAGATGCGGTGCTGCTGTATTTTCTGCTGCACAGTGAGGGCCGTCTTCAGCATACCCAGGAGAGCCACAGCCGTCTGTTTGAGATTCTGAATCTTTCCGCGGATGAAGTGGAAACGGCACGCATGCATCTGGAAGAGTATTTATTGCTGCGAACCTATGTGCAGGAAGGGGAAACCCGCAATTCCTATATTTATCATCTAAATGCGCCGCTTCCTTCGGAAAGCTTTTTATCGAGCCATGAATTTGTCTCAATGTACATACACGCGCTGGGAAGCCGCCAGGCAGACAACACAGTTGCCAAATTTGTATCCGGATCGATCAGCACCTCCGGATACAAAGACATCACGGTATCCGTACGGCGCATGCCGGAAGAACGCTTTCATGAGGCTTCTGTCAGCTTTCAGAAAGTGCGTCCACGCTATGCCTTTTCCAATGAAGATGTCGACATCAATTTTGACTATGATCATTTCTTTGCGACAACCTCAGATGTGGTTTTCCCAAATATTCTGCGCACCAGAGAGAATCTTGAGCTGATTGGAAAGCTCGCTACGCTCTATGGCCTGTCTGCGGATCGTATGCGCATTCTGGTAGGTCATGCGATCACGCTGGATCCGCCTGTGCTCGATACGGAAAAGCTTAAGAACAGCGCTGCCCGTGCGGTGCCGGATGTGACGACCGCCAAAGACCCATACAGTCTGCCGCCGGTATCCTTCCTGATGGCTAAGCAGAATGGCGCCATGGTCTCGCAGGCAGATAAGCGCATTCTGGAAAAACTGCGGATGGAGATGCATTTTCCCAATGAAGTCATCAATATCATGATCGAATACATTCTCAAGCGCAGTGACAACCGTCTCAACAGCCGCTTTGTTGATATGATCGCCGGCGAATGGGCAAGAGATGGCGTCAAGACACGGGAAGACGCAATCAAAGAAACCAAAAAGAACACCGGTGTCCGCAAAAAGCGTACCGATGTGCTGCCGGAATACTACAATGCGTCTCCGGTCCGTACCGCAGCGGATGAAAAAGCAACAAAGGAAGAAGTGGAAGAGATGCGGCGTCTGTTAAGCCAGAAACGAAAGGAGAACAGCTGATATGAGTGATCTTTCGAGACTGAATCTGAAAGCGGATATTCCTTCGGTGGATGCTTCGGAAAAGCAGAAGCTGTATCAGGAGCTTTCGTCTGATCCTGCTGTGATCCGACTCTTAAAAACGCATAACATTCCGGAACAGTCACTTTGGGATAACCTCTACACCTTTGCGCGCTGGCAGAAAGAAGTCGCACCATGTCGTGGCTGCAAGTCTCTTTCCAGCTGCAGGCAGAAGAAAAAAGGTTACCATATGGGACTGTCCTATGAAGGCCTCTTAGTGGAAACACTGGAAGCCTGCAACTATGAACGGGAAAAACAGCAGGCCCTCCGTCATCTGAACCAGTATCTGGTTTCAGATCTCGGCGAAGAATTTCAGGAATGTTTCTTTGACCGCATCAACTATGAAGAGGAAGGAAGCGCCTATATCCGCAGCGCCCGTGCCGCCTACCAGTGCTATCTGGAAGGCAAGGGAGCCTATCTCTATGGCAATATGGGAACTGGCAAAACGTATCTTGCGGCTTGTGCGTCCAATGAGCTGGCAAGAGAAGGAAAGAAACCGGTATTCATTCATTATCCGTCGTTCTGCGACCGGCTTGCGCGGATGTATTACAGCGGGGAATACCGTAGGGAAGCAGAGATGTGCCGGTTTACAGATCTTCTGGTGATTGATGATATCGGTGCGGAAGAAGTAACAGCCCGCAATCGCATGGTGCTTCTGGCAATCCTTGATGATCGCATGAAGAATCAGAAGATGACCTGGTTTACCGGGAATGGTGATTTTGAAATGCTGCAGAATCACCTGCGGTATGATGCCTCCGGGGAAGATATCGCATCTGCGGACCGCATCATTGAACGAATCCGGATTCTTGCCAAACCGATCCTGGTAGAAGGGAATGACCGCAGGATACCGGCAGGCGATAAATAGGCGGAATTGTATATGTTTTGTAATTCCGGCATGTGCTAGAATGAGTAAGATTTTCAAGAGGTGACAGTATGGTCAGAAAGATTGGTATTTTGACATCCGGCGGTGATGCGCCGGGCATGAATGCGGCGATTCGCGGTGTTACCAGAGTCGCATTGAATAATGGACTGGAAGTATACGGTATTCATGATGGATATAAAGGACTGCTGGAAGGAAACATGGTCTCGATGAACCGTCATTCGGTTTCCGATATTCTTTCCCGCGGCGGAACAATTCTTGGAAGTGCACGTCTGCCAGAATTCAAGGATCAGGCGATCCAGGATGCCTGTGTACAGAATCTCAAAGACAACGGCATTGATGCGCTGGTTGTAATTGGCGGGGACGGAAGCTATCGCGGCGCGCTCGCACTGACCGGCAAAGGCATCAACTGCATTGGTCTTCCCGGAACGATTGATAATGATATTCCAGGAACGGATTATACGATTGGGTTTGATACTGCACTGCATACTTGCGTAGAATGCGTAGATAAACTGCGTGATACCAGTTCTTCCCATCACCGCTGTTCGATCGTAGAAGTCATGG
>JAFWJY010000299.1 GCA_017514525.1 Solobacterium sp.
AAGGAAGAGATCAAGCAGATCGCAATCGAAGGCGCTAAGCTGGTAAAGCAGCTCTCGGAAGAATATGAAGGCAACTTCCGGTTTGAATACTCGCCAGAGAGCTTTACCGGAACAGAACCGGAATATGCGCTGGAAGTCTGCAATGCCGTATTGGATATCATGAAGCCGACTCCGGATAAACCGATGATCATCAACATTCCTTCTACCGTTCAGATGTCGATGCCGCATGTTTATGCATCGCAGATTGAATACATGCATAAGAATCTCAAATACCGTGATTCTGTCATTCTCTCCCTCCATCCGCATAATGACCGCGGTACAGGGGTTGCAGATGCGGAGCTTGGCTTATTGGCTGGTGCAGACCGCATTGAGTGCTGCCTGTTTGGAAATGGCGAATGCACTGGAAACGTTGATGCAGTCACACTGGCAATGAATATGTACAGCCATGGGGTTGATCCAAAGCTGGATTTCTCCGATATGCCGGCAATTGCGGAAGTATATGAGCGAGTCACCCGTATGGAAGTTTATCAGAGAAGCCCATATGGAGGAGAACTGGTATTCGCGGCCTTCTCCGGAAGCCATCAGGATGCCATTGCCAAAGGCATGGCCTATCGGGAAGAGCGTCACGAACACCGCTGGACGGTTCCGTATATTGTCATCGATCCGCATGACATCGGACGTACGTATGATGCCGACATCATACGCATTAACAGCCAGAGCGGCAAGGGTGGAATTGGCTATATTCTCGAGCAGAAGTATGGTATTACGCTGCCGCCAAAGATGCGTGAACACCTTGGCTATGCCGTCAAGGATGTATCGGATACAGGACATCGTGAACTGAAGCCGGAAGAAGTATATGAAGTATTCCGGAATGGCTATCTCAATATTACGAATCCGCTGAATATCATAAGCACGCATTTTATTCAGGAAGATAATGAGCAGATTGGCGCAACTGCCAAGATCTTCCTCAACGGAGAAGAACGCCGTGTAGCTTCCGAAGGTAATGGACGTCTGGATGCGGTCGCTAATGCGATCGCAGAATTCACCGGCAAGAAGTTTGTCCTGGAAACTTATACCGAACACGCGCTCGACAATAAGTCATCCGCAATGGCAGCTTGCTATGTTGGATTAAAGTGGGCTGACAATACAGTCACCTGGGGTGCCGGATTCGATACGGATATTATTCGTGCCGGTATCAAAGCACTCGTCTCAGCATTCAATAACGGATATAAACCGGAGGGTAATTAACTATGGGAATGACAATGACACAGAAGATCCTCGCAGCACACGCTGATCTTGATTCTGTTACAGCAGGTCAGCTGATCAATGCACGTCTGGATCTTGTGCACGGCAACGACATCACAACGCCTGTAGCAATCAATGAATTTGAAAAAGCAGGTTTCTCCGAAGTGTTTGATAACAAAAAAGTTTCCATCGTGCTGGATCACTTTGTCCCCAATAAGGATATCAAGAGTGCCCAGCAGTCCAAGCAGTGCCGCCTGTTTGCGGGAAAACAGGGTGTGACGCACTTCTATGATGTTGGCACAATGGGCATTGAACATGCGCTGCTTCCAGAACAGGGTGTTGTCGGTGCCGGAGACTGTGTCATCGGCGCAGACAGCCACACCTGCACGTATGGAGCTCTAGGTGCTTTTTCGACCGGTGTTGGCTCCACGGATATGGCCGCAGGCATGGCAAGCGGGTATGCATGGTTCAAAGTACCATCTGCCATTAAAGTAGTACTGACAGGCAAACTGAATCCACGTGTTTCCGGAAAGGATGTGATTCTGGATCTGATTGGCCGGATCGGTGTGGACGGTGCGTTATACAAGAGTCTCGAATTTGTTGGCGAAGGCGTAAAAGAGTTATCGATGGATGATCGTTTCTGCATCTGCAATATGGCAATCGAAGCCGGCGCAAAAAACGGCATCTTCCCGGTAGATGAAAAAACAATTGCCTACATGGAAGGCCGTACGGAACGTCCTTATACCGTTTATGAAGCAGATGCGGATGCGGAATATGAGCAGGTCATTGAAATGAACCTGAGCGAACTGGTTCCGACTGTCGCTTATCCGCATCTTCCGGAAAATACACATCCGGCAGCGGATGGAAAGAACATCAAGATCGACCAGATCGTAATCGGCAGCTGCACAAATGGACGTATGGAAGATATGGAAGCTGCCTATGAGATTCTCAAAGGCAAAAAGATTGCGCCATGGGTTCGCGGCATTATCATTCCGGCAACGATGGAAGTGTTCAAGGAATGCATTAAGCGCGGATACGCGACCGCATTCATCGACAGCGGCTGTATCATTTCCACCCCGACCTGCGGACCATGCCTTGGCGGTTATATGGGAATTCTGGCAGAGGAGGAACGCTGCGTTTCCACAACCAACCGCAACTTTGTCGGACGTATGGGGCATGTAAAGAGTGAAGTATATCTTGCAAGTCCTGCCACAGCAGCAGCCAGCGCACTAACCGGCTATATTACAGACCCGCGTACAATCAAGGAGGAAAACTGAGATGGAAGCGAAGGGAACAGTATTCAAATACGGAGACAACGTAGATACAGACGTTATTATTCCAGCTCGTTATCTTAACACGCAGGATGCCAGAGAACTTGCCATGCATGCAATGGAAGACATTGATGCGGATTATGTAAAAAATGTGAAGCCGGGCGACATTATGGTAGCCGGCTGGAACTTCGGCTGCGGTTCCTCCCGTGAACATGCGCCGCTCGTAATCAAAACAAGCGGTGCCGCAGTAGTTATCGCTAAAAGCTTTGCCCGCATCTTCTATCGAAACGCGATCAATATCGGTCTGCCGATCATGGAATGCGAGGAGGCAGCTGACGCAATCGCCAAAGGTGATACAGTCAGTGTGAATTTCGACACGGGTGAAATCAAAGATGAGACAACCGGTCAGACCTTCCAGGCACAGCCGTTTCCAGAATTTATTCAGAAGATGATCAAAGCCGGCGGATTGATGAATTCCATCAGGGAGAAACAATAATGGAAAAGACCATTGCGGTAATTCGGGGAGATTATTCCTCCCGCGAATTTGTAAAAGAAACACTTCGCGTTATGGATCGCATTGCGGAACAGTACGGTCATACGTTTCATTATGTGGATGTAGCGATGGGCGGCGATGCCATTGATCAGTATGGCGATCCGTTTCCGGAAAGTGAACTGGCCAAATGCAAAGCCAGTGATTCGGTGCTGCTGGGATCGGTAGGCGGACCTAAATGGGATGGGCTGCCCGGAGACAAACGCCCGGAAAAAGGCCTGCTGAGACTGCGTGCCGGCATGGGGTTATATTCCAATGCCCGTCCGGCAACGATATGGCCTCAGCTTGCGCCGGCAAGCCCGCTGCGCAAAGATATTGCGGAAAAAGGAATCGATTTTATCATCATCCGGGAGCTGACTGGCGGCGTCTACTTCGGGGAACATAAAACCGAACATAACGGAACGGAAGATGTTGCGACAGATATCATGCTGTATACCGAACATGAAATCCGCAGAATCGGAAAGATCGGTTTTGAAACCGCACGCAAGCGCAGAAAGAAACTGACCAGTGTTGATAAAGCTAACGTACTGGATACGTCCCGTCTCTGGCGCAAAGTGATGCATGAACTGAAGGAAGAATATCCGGATGTGGAATACGAAGACATGCTGGTGGATAACTGCGCGATGCAGATCGTCAAGAATCCGGCACAGTTTGATGTCATCGTAACGGAAAACATGTTTGGTGATATTCTGTCGGATGAAGCCAGTATGATTACCGGATCGATCGGTATGATTCCTTCATCTTCGCTCGGTGACACAACCGTAGGGGTCTATGAACCGATTCATGGCAGTGCACCGGATATTGCGGGACAGAATATCGTCAATCCGACTGCCTGCATTCTCAGTGCGGCAATGATGTTCCGTTACAGTTTCAATATGGTGAAGGAAGCAGATGCGATTGAAGCAGCGGTTGGAGCTGTTCTGGACAAAGGCTATCGCACTGCCGATAATCAAAGTGATGGCTGTACCGTTTTAGGTACAACGGAGTTTACAGATAAGATTCTGGAAGCGCTGAATTAACTATGTTCTTCAGGGCATTGCCCTGGAGTAATAAATCCTTGGAGGTGTTTGCGTATGAATGGTGCTGATGCAGTAGCGAAGTGTCTGGAACTGCAGGGCGTAACAACTGTATATGGTTATCCTGGTGTTGCGATCTGCCCGGTTTATGACAGTCTTTTGGATACGAAGATTCATTCGGTGCTGGTTCGCTCGGAAGCCAATGCGGCACATGCGGCATCTGGTGAAGCACGCATCTCCGGAAAGCCGGGCGTGTGTATCTGTACAAGCGGTCCCGGTTCGACAAATCTGATCACCGGTATCGCGACAGCGTATATGGACAGTATTCCGCTGGTATGCATTACGGGTCAGGTGAACAGTGATCTGATCGGCGGTGACGTATTCCAGGAAGCGGATATTACCGGTGCTGCGGAAAGCTTTGTGAAGTACAGCTATCTGGTTCGTAAAGCATCCGATATTCCCCGTATTTTCAAAGAAGCGTTTCACATCGCTTCTACCGGACGAAGAGGGCCTGTCCTGATTGATATTCCGTTTGATATTCAGAATCAGGAACTGCGCCGGTTTGAGTGGCCGGAAGAAGTCAATCTTCGGACTTACAAACCTACCTATTACGGCAATCCAATGCAGATCAGAAAAGTTGTGACTGCACTGGAAGCGTGCAAGCGTCCGGTTCTGTATACCGGCGGTGGCGTACATCTGTGTGGAGCGCGTGCGCTGGTGCGGGAATTCAGTGAGAAGTTCAATATTCCGGTTGTTTCTACCATGATGGGAATTGGCACAATGCCTTCCAATCACCCGCTTTACATGGGCATGGCTGGCAATAACGGCAATCTTGCGGCAAATAAAGCAATTGCGGATTCCGATGCAGTCATTCTTGTTGGTGCGCGCATCGCAGACCGCGCGGTAAATGCGCCGCAGAAGATGATGGCCAATAAAGTGCTGATCCACATCGATGTCGATCCGGCAGAAATCGGAAAGAACGCAAAATGCGATCTGCCGATTGTCGGAGATGCCAAAGCGATCTTTGAAGAGATGGTAAAACAGGAAATCGATATTCCGGATCTTTCGGAATGGGTTGGGTCCCTTCAGAAGGTTCGTAATGGAAAGAGCCGTGCAGTCGCACCGAAGAAACTCGTTGATCCGGGATACTTTGTGAATGTGCTCAGCTCACACATGGAAAAAGATGCCGTTTATGTGGCGGATGTCGGGCAGAATCAGATCTGGAGCTGTTCGAATGTCATCATGCAGGAAGGCCGATTCCTGACCAGCGGCGGTATGGGAACCATGGGTTACGCATTGCCGGCGGCGATTGGAGCCAAGATGGCAGACCCCAGGCGGCAGGTGGTTTCCGTCAGTGGAGACGGAGGCTTCCAGATGGCGATGATGGAGCTTGCGACCAGCAATCAGGAAAACCTGGATCTCAAGCACGTGGTTATGAATAACGGGGAACTCGGAATGGTCCGGGAAGCCCAGCACTTCAGTTTCAATGACCGGTATACGATGGTCGACCTCAAAGGCGGCCCGGACTATGACCAGCTGGCAAAAGCATATCGGATGAAGTATCTGAAGCTGGAATCCAACGCAGATGTTGAAACGGTGGTGGAGAAATTCCTGAAAACCAAAGGCAGTGTATTGCTTGAGGTGATGGTTGATGAAGACGGCATTGTCCGTAAGACGGGAGGTGCGAAATGAAGCGAATCTTCTCCGTACTTGTAGAGAACCGTTCGGGTGTGCTGAGTAAAGTTTCGGGTCTGTTTGCCAGAAGAAGCTTTAACATTGATTCCCTTGCGGTGGGTGAAACCAATGATCCGGATGTCTCCTGTATGACGATCGTATCCAGCGGCAGTAAGCAGACGATGGAACAGATTGAAAAGCAGCTGAACAAGAAACTGGATGTCATCAAGATCAAGAGTTTTGAAAACTGGCAGAGTGTTACCAGAGAGCTGATCCTCATCAAGCTGCGCTACAATAAGTCGAATCGGGAAGAAATACTGAGTGTATGTTCCCTGGCCAATGCCGAAGTAGTCGATGCCGGCAAGCGCACCATGATGATCCAGATGTGCGATACGCCGGAAAAAGTACAGATGCTGCTGGACCTGCTGTCCGGTATCAGTATTGTCGAAGTGGCACGTACCGGAACCCTTGCGCTGCAGCGCTGTGTCGATATGGAAAAATGAAACAATTTTCAGAAATTAATGACAAATTGTTTCTTTACAAATGAAAGAAAGCGGTTTAATATTTTCTTTGTTATATAAATAAAGCAAATGCATTCAACGAGGAGTGGCGAACAGACCACCTGAATCAGAGAGCTGTCGGCAGGTGCAAGACAGTTTCAGGACTAGGAGCAGATCACCTCGCAGCAGATTCGCTGAACCGTACAGTAAGCGAATACGGCAGACACCGTTAACATAGTCGTCAGGTTGCTGGACCTGAATGAGAGGCCATCAGAAGATATGGCAAAAAGAGTGGTACCGCGGAAGAAATCAGGCTTTCGTCTCTTGCACAAGAGATGGAAGCTTTTATTTTACGGAGAAATCTATGATTACATTGGACAGAGTTTATCAGGCCGCATATGCATTAAAAGAAGTGGCTCGCAGAACAGACCTCATTCTTGCGGAAAAGCTGTCAGAGGATGGGAATCTGTACCTCAAAACAGAGAATCTGCAGCGCACAGGCTCCTTTAAGGTGAGGGGTGCTTACTTCAAGATCTCGCAGCTGACAGAAGAAGAAAAGAAAAAGGGAATCGTCGCCTGTTCCGCAGGGAATCATGCCCAGGGTGTCGCATTAGCCGCAAGCCGTATGGGTATACGCGCTGTTGTGTGTATGCCGGACAGCGCTCCAATCATGAAGATTGAAAGCACAAAAAAACTTGGCGCGGAAGTCTGTCTTGTGAAAGGCACTTATGACGATGCGCACGATAAGGCAGTTGAGCTGCAGAAGGAAACCGGAATGACCTTCATTCATCCATATGATGATGAAGATGTCATTGCGGGTCAGGGAACGATAGGCCTTGAAATACTGGAGCAGCTGGATGATGTGGATGCGGTAATCGTTCCGGTCGGCGGAGGCGGATTGCTGGCAGGAGTAGCCTTTGTAGTAAAGACTTTACGTCCTCAGTGCAAAGTCTATGGCGTACAGGCGGCAGGTGCTCCATCCATGTTCAATTCCTTCAAAGATCATAAACGGGAAGTGCTGGATTATGTATCGACCTTCGCAGATGGAATCGCGGTCAAGAATCCTGGCGAGATGACGTATGAAATCATTGAAAAGTATGTAGATGATATCGTCACTGTCAGTGAAGATGAAACGGCTGCCGCAATTCTGGCACTGATTGAAAAACAGAAACTGATTGCGGAAGGTGCAGGGGCTGTACCGGTAGCTGCAGCGCTGTTTGGAAAACTTCCGATTGAAGGAAAGAAAACAGTCTGTCTGGTATCGGGCGGAAATATTGATGTAAACATTCTCTCTCGCGTCATTACCAGAGGTCTTGTCATGAGCGGCAGAAATACAACGCTGATGATTGCCCTCACGGATAAACCAGGACAGCTGCAGATCGTCAGTGAAATAGTAGCTTCATGCGGAGCGAATGTTGTGTCCGTTGACTATGACCGCAGTGATACCAACATGGCAATCAATGACTGTTATCTGCGATTGGGACTTGAGACAAGAGACAGAGATCAGATCAATGAAATCGTAAAGAAACTTTCTGAAGCCGGGTTTGACCGGGTGACAAAACGCTCATAAAAGGAGAACGGAATTATGGCAAAGGAAATCGCAACCTCAAATGCTCCGGCAGCAGTCGGACCATACTCACAGGCTTTGGAAGTCGGACCATTCGTCTTCGCAAGCGGACAGATTCCCCTGGATCCTGCAACTGGAACGATAAAAGGGGAAACAGCAGTCGATCAGGCAGAGCAGGCGTTCACAAATATTGAAGCGGTACTGAAGGAAGCTGGTCTTTCCATGAAGGATGTCGTTAAGACAACGGTATTCCTTACAGATCTGAATGATTTCGGGCCGGTAAATGAAGTATACGCAAAGCACTTTGTGAAGCCGTTTCCAGCTCGCTCCTGCGTTGAAGTAAGTGCACTTCCCAAGGGTGCCAAAGTGGAATGCGAAGTGATCGCATACAAGGGATAAAAAAACCGATGTGCTAGAGCACACCGGACTTGAGCTGTTCAACAAATTGTTTGGCAACACGGGGTGTTCGCCCGCCCGCACGAAGCGCAAACGCTTCCGCCTTGGCGATGAGCGTGCCTTCCTCTTCTTCTACACCGTATTCTTTTGAAAGCTCCTGAACAATGTACAGGTAGCGGGAGCGATCCGGTTTCTGGAAGGTGACAATCAGACCGAAGCGGGCTGACAGTGACAGAAGTTCCTGCCGAGTATCGCTCTCATGAAGATCGTCCTGGAATCGATCTGAAACAGATTCCTTAACAAGATGACGGCGATTCGATGTTGCGGCAATGATTGTATTCGATGCCTGTCGGGAAACGCTTCCTTCCAGGATTGCCTTGAGAGCAGCGAAATTGTCGTCATTGGAGGAAAAGCTGAGATCATCGATGAAAAGAATGAACTTCAGCGGCAGTGAGGCAAGCTGTTCGAGAAGAGCAGGAATCTGGAAGAGCTGATTTCTGCGGACTTCGATCAGACGAAGGCCTTCACTGTGATATTCATTCGCTAATGCCTTGATGGTGCTGGACTTACCGGTACCGGCATCTCCATACAGCAGCATATTCACAGCCGGCTGTTCATGGAGCAGTGCCTTAACGTTGGCAACGATCTTACGACGTTCTTCTTCGTAACCGGGAAGCTGACTGAGAAGCTGTGGATCCGGATATTTCACCGGAACAAGGTCTTCATCCTGCAGTGTGAATACATGGTATTCCGCATAGATGCCATAGCCTTCCCTGGAAACTCTGGAAAGATGTTCCAGATAGGATTCTGTCAGAGCAATATCACTGGTCTTCCATGGGACAAACAGCGAGGAAGACGGGAAGCTGAAATCAGACAGCGCTACACGGGCGAGCTGCGAAAGTGTTTCGAGCTCCTGCAACATGGCGGATTCGACGATGGGGCTGAAGGACTGCGTTGCTTTCTGATGTACCGCAACATTCTCGTTATGAAGGACAGCCTGATGCAGGTATTCACTCCAGTTATCGTTCTGATCAAACAGGGCAGCTTCAAACGCAGCACATGTATTCATAAAAGAGGCATCGCTGTTAGCGCCAAGCAGTTCGTCAAATCTCTGGATGACGGAATCTTCAAGAAGACTCCGGAAGACAACAAGCGAGTGCAGCCGCACACGCAGCGAAACAAGATCTACCATATGCTACCTCAGATATTTTCTGAATCAGTATATTCCAAAACAGCATCAAAACAAAGGAGGACAAAACTTCATGAAACTCACAGGTTCACAGATTTTTGTGGAAGTGCTCGTGGAGCAGGGTGTAGATACACTGTTTGGATATCCAGGCGGTGCTGTACTGAACCTGTATGATGAGCTGTACAAGAATCAGGACCGCATTCATCACTATATGAGTGCACATGAGCAGGGTGCCAGTCATGCGGCAGACGGCTATGCCAGAGCGACTGGGAAAACGGGCGTGGTTCTTGCGACGAGCGGCCCTGGTGCCACTAATCTGGTGACAGGAATTGCGACTGCATACATGGACAGCGTTCCAATGGTTGCCTTTACCGGCAATGTTGGAACTGCGGGCCTTGGAAAGGATTCCTTTCAGGAAGCGTATATCGAAGGAATAACGATGCCGATTACCAAACATAATTACACGGTCCGGCATGTTGAAGATCTGGCAGAGATCATGCGGGAAGCCTTCCGGATCGCCCAAAGCGGCAGAAAAGGCCCGGTACTGGTTGATATTCCAAAAGATATCACAACGGCGTCATGTGAATTCACACCGGCGCAGCCCGTGCAGCCGGTTATTCCACAGGAATGTGATCGGGTCAGTGTGAAGCAGGCGGCGGAACTGCTGAAACAGGCAAAGCGCCCCATTATCTACTTCGGCGGCGGTGTGATTCTGGCTGGAGCAGATCAGGAATTGAAAGAGGTCATGGCCAAGGGTGATATCCCTGCCACATGGACCCTGATGGCAAAAGGAACGCTGGAGGATGAAGATCCGTTGAACCTTGGCCTGATTGGCATGCATGGAAGCTTTGTGTCAAACAAAGCGATTGATACCGCTGATGTTGTACTGGCAGTCGGAACCAGATTCTCTGATCGTGTGGCATTGAATCCAAAAAAGTTTGCCAAGGAAGCGACAATCATTCAGTTCGATATCGATGCCAGTGAGGTGGATAAGAACGTAGAGGTCGATCTTTCCGTTGTAGGAGATGCGAAAGTTGCGCTGAAGGCATTGCTTGAAGAAATGGAAGCGACAACTCATCCGCAATGGAAAGAAGAAATTGCGAAGTGGAAAGCAGCAGACTATACGCCAAGTGACAGTTCGCAGCGGCTGAAGCCTCATCAGATCCTGGAAACGATCTGTAACGAAGCGGGTGATGATTCGATTTACGTGACGGATGTTGGCCAGCATCAGATGTGGGCAGCACAGTATCTGACACACGTAAAGCCAAGACACTTTCTTACAAGCGGCGGGCTTGGCACAATGGGTTATGGTTATGGTGCAGCCATTGGTGCACAGATTGCCAAAGGCAAGCAGCAGCGCGTCATTCACCTGACTGGTGATGGCAGCTTCCACATGAATCTCAATGAGGCAGTCACAGCGGTCAGTTATAATCTTCCGATCATTACCGTCATCTTCAATAACCAGGTGCTTGGCATGGTTCGGCAATGGCAGACCCTGCTTTACGGGAAGCGTTATTCCAGCACCGATCCGCAGCGGAAGACCAACTATGTAAAACTTGCGGAGGGCTTTGGCGCAAAGGGCTGGCATTGTGAAACACCACAGGAGTTCGAAGCAGCGCTGAAGGAAGCGCTGAAGAATGATGGACCTTCCTGGATTGAATGCGTCATTGAAAAGGACGAAAAAGTTCTGCCTATGATACCGGCTGGTGCGACGATAGAAGATATCATCCTGGCGGATGGAAAGGAGGCAGAATGATATGGCGGGAAAACAATATCCCCGTTCGGTGATCAGTATTCTCGTAGAAAACCACTACGGCGTACTTGCCCGTATCGCAAGCATGTTTAACCGAAGAAGCTTCAACATCGATTCCATCGCGGCCAGTGAAACGATTGACCCGGGAATCACACGTATTACCATCACAGTACATTGTGATCAGAGCACACTGAAACAGATGCTGCTGCAGACAGAGCGTCTGGAAGAAGTGAAAAAGGTCTTCCTACTGGATCAGAACAGCCTGCAGCGGGAACTGCTTCTGATCAAGGTAGAAAGTGATCCAAAGAAACTTCCGGCATTACGGGATATCGCAGGCGTGTATAACGCAAAGATCATCGATTTGTCTCCGGAGAGTCTGGTCATGGAGCTGACTGGAAAACCTGAGAAAATTGACGGATTCCTGAAGATGTTTGGAAACTATAATGTATTAGAAATGTGTCGTACTGGAATTACGGCGCTGAATCGCGAATAAGAAAGAAGGAGAATAATCATGGCGATCAAAAAGTATTATGACTCAGACTGCAACCTCGGTGTACTCGACGGCAAGACCGTAGCTGTTATCGGCTTCGGATCCCAGGGACATGCTCATTCAGAAAACCTCGCAGAAAGCGGCGTAAACGTTGTCGTTGGACTTCGTGAAGGCAGCGGACACTGGAAGAAAGCGGCAGAATTCGCAGAGACTCATCCGAACTTCAAAGTAATGGATATTGAAAGCGCTGCAGAAGCGGGCGATGTAGTTATGATGCTCGTACCGGATGAGCAAGCAGCTGATATCTACAACAAGTATGTAGCTCCGCACATGAAGGAAGGCGATACGCTTGCATGGGCACATGGCTTCAACATTCATTTCCAGTTTGTTAAGCCGGCATCCAACCTTAACGTAATCATGATTGCGCCGAAAGGCCCTGGACATGTTGTTCGTTCCACATATACAGAAGGACAGGGTGTTCCTTCTCTGATTTGTGTTGAACAGGACTACACAGGCAATGCAAAGGAAATCGCGCTTGCTTATGCGGCTGGAATCGGCGCAGGACGTGCTGGTATTCTTGAAACAACATTCCGTGAAGAAACAGAAACTGATCTGTTTGGTGAACAGGTAGTACTTTGTGGCGGTGTATGTGAACTCATTCATGCAGGTTTTGATACCCTTGTTGAGGCTGGCTATGCGCCTGAGATGGCATACTTTGAAACCTGCCATGAGATGAAGCTGATCATTGACCTCATCAATAAAGGCGGTTTCGGCCTGATGCGTTACTCCATTTCCAACACTGCGGAATATGGTGACTATCGTACCGGCAAGCGTCTCATCACAGAGGAAACACGCAAGGAAATGAAGAAAGTACTTTCTGAGATTCAGGATGGTTCCTTCGCAAGTGAATTCATGCAGGAAATGTCTAGCGGCCGTCAGGCTAAGTTCCTCGCAATGCGTAAGAAGGAAGCAGAACATCCGATTGAAAAGGTTGGCGTTGAACTTCGTTCCATGATGAGCTGGCTCAAGAAGTAATCGGAATAAAAGGAGAATTGATATGCGCAGTGACAACGTCACAAAGGGGCCGGAACGCGCCCCGAACCGAAGCCTGTTCTATGCGCTCGGTTATACAAAGGAAGATCTGGAAAAACCGTTGATTGCGGTTGTGTCCGCTCATAGCGATATCGTTCCTGGACATACCAATCTGGATAAGCTCACAGATGCGATCAAAATGGGCATTGAGGCTGCAGGCGGTACACCGTTTATGGTTCCTGCAATCGGTGTCTGTGATGGAATCGCGATGGGTCACATCGGCATGAAGTATTCCCTTGCCAGTCGTGAACTGATTGCGGACAGTACGGAAACAATGGTGATGGCACATCAGTTTGATGGAGCAGTTCTCGTTCCCAACTGTGACAAGATCGTTCCGGGCATGGTAATGGCTGCGGTGCGAATGGATATTCCGGCAGTTGTATGTTCGGGAGGCCCCATGCTGGCGGGACGCTATGATGGCGAAGAGGTCAGTCTGTCCAAGATGTTTGAGGCAGTCGGTGCTTACAAAGCCGGCATGATTGATGATGACAAGCTGGAAGAATGTACACAGAACTGCTGCCCGGGCTGCGGCTCCTGCAGCGGTATGTATACCGCAAACAGTATGAACTGCCTCTGTGAGGCAATTGGTATTGCGCTTCCTGGCAATGGAACAATTCCTGCTGTTTATGCAAAGCGTCTGCAGCTGGGACGAAAGTCCGGTGCGGCAATCATGGAAATGGTTCGTCAGGGTATTACAGCACGAGACATCATCAACCCGCGCAGTATTCGCAATGCATTGACCTGCGATATGGCGCTTGGCTGCAGTACGAATACGGTATTGCACCTGCTGGCTATCGCAAAGGAAGCTGGTGTAAACATTGATCTGAATCTGTTCAATGAGATCAGTGCGAAAACGCCGAACCTCTGTCACCTTGCCCCGGCAGGACCGACCCATATGCCAGACCTCTATGCGGCGGGCGGTATTGCGGCAGTGCAGGCAGAACTTGCAAAGAAAGATCTGCTGAATCTCGACTGCATGACCGTTACCTGCAAGACTGTTGGTGAAAACATCAAGGGTGCACGCATTCTCAATACCAATGCGATTCGTCCGATTGACAATCCATACAGTGAAACAGGCGGACTTCAGATTCTGTTTGGAAACATCGCACCGGAGGGCTGTGTTGTAAAGCGCAGCGCTGTAGCGCCTGAGATGCTGACACACACCGGACCGGCACGTGTATTCAACAGTGAGGATGATGCGATCAAGGCAATCTATGCCAGCGAAATCAAGCCGGGCGATGTTGTTGTCATTCGCTATGAAGGCCCACAGGGTGGACCGGGCATGCGTGAAATGCTCAATCCGACCTCTGCATTAGCCGGAATGAAGCTTGATACAACAGTTGCTTTGATTACAGATGGCCGCTTCTCCGGCGCAAGCCGCGGTGCGGCGATTGGCCATGTCGCTCCGGAGGCATTTGCGGGTGGACCGATCGGTCTTGTGGAAGAAGGAGATCTGATTGAAATCGATATTCCGAATGCCGCAATTAATCTGAAGGTCACGGATGAGGTGCTGGCAAAGCGGAAAGAATCTTACGTTAAACCGGAACCGAATATTAAGAGCGGATGGCTTGCCAGATATGCACGTCTGGTTGATGGCGCAAATCATGGCGCAGTTATGAAGTGAGAAGAAAGGGGATATTCAGATGCTTGATATCAAGATTACAAAAGCAGAGAAACTGAAAGAAAAACCAACAGATGAAACTGCACTTGGATTTGGAAAGATCTTTACCGATCATATGTTTCTGATGGACTATGACAAGTCCTATGGCGGAACACACTGGCATAACCCGCGTATCGAACCGTATCATCCGTTCAGCATTCCACCTGCATGTTCTGTGCTGCATTATGCGCAGGAAGTATTTGAAGGGTTAAAAGCATATCGTACTGCGGATGGCACCATTCAGCTTTTTCGCCCAGAATGCAATGCAAGAAGATTTCAGGACAGCTGCGATCGTCTCAGCATCCCGCAGATCGAAGTAGATGATTTTGTTCAGGCGGTTAAGACACTTGTTGAATTAGAAAAAGACTGGGTCCCGCATGCGGACGGCGCAACGCTTTATATTCGTCCATTTATCTTTGCGACAATGGAACAGCTGGGCGTGCATGCAAGTTCGAGTTATACCTTCTGCATCATTCTGTCTCCATCCGGTGCTTATTATGCGACTGGTCTTGCGCCGGTGCGCATCTATGTTGAGGATGAATACATTCGTGCAGCACCTGGTCTTACCGGCTTTGCGAAATGCGGCGGCAACTATGCGGCATCCATCAAATCCGGCGAGCTCGCAGAGGCACTTGGTTACTCACAGGTTCTCTGGCTGGATGGCGTAGAACATAAGTATGTTGAAGAAGTTGGTTCCATGAATATCTTCTTCAAAATCGCTGGAAAGATCTACACGGCACCATGTACTGGAACGGTTCTGCCAGGTGTTACCCGCAGAAGTATCATTGAGCTGTGCAAAGACTGGGGCTATGAGGTTATCGAAGACAAGCTTGCCATCGATGATGTCATGAAAGCTGGACATGACGGAACACTGGAAGAAGTATTCGGTGCTGGTACAGCAGCAGTTGTAAGCCCGGTCAAGGAACTCAGATATGAGAATGATACCGTAATGATCGGTGATGGTCACATCGGTGCATTGACACAGAAACTTTATGACACCATGACAGGTATTCAATGGGGTCGCATTCCCGACACCAAGAACTGGATCACTCCTGTCTGCAAAGCTTAAATACGAATGCCTTAGCTCTGTCAAAAGGGCTAAGGCATCATTTTATCTGGAGATGATATGAGAACATTTATCTGTTATCCAACGTGCTCTACCTGCAAAAAAGCAGAGAAGTGGCTGAAGGATCATCACGTGCAATATGAGAAGCGTGATATCAGTATTGATCATCCAACTTACGAAGAGCTGAAAGAATGGCATAACAAAAGCGACAGACCACTAACTAAGTTTTTTAATACGTCCGGAAAGAAATATCGGGAACTGAATCTGAAAGAACAGCTTAAAACAATGTCAGAAGAGGAAATGCTGAGACTGCTGGCATCCGATGGAATGCTGGTAAAGCGACCTGTTCTGACTGGAAAAAAGATTCTGGTTGGTTTCCGGGAAGAGGAATGGGAAGAAGCGTTACTCTGACTTACAGCAGATCACTGAGTTTCTTCGAATAGAAGAAATCATGAACCATGGCATAGTATTCACTCCATAACGGGAGTGTCTTGCAGAAGGAAGCACGCGGACACTCCTGTTTTTTTGTGGAAAGACAGGAAACAGGTGCGAGTGTTCCTTCCATCCGCTCAATGATTTCTCCAATCCTGTACTTATCAGGTTTGCGGCATAGCTTGTAGCCTCCGCCTTTTCCGCTGACACCGGATATCAGCTCACCCTGTACTAAATCTCTTACAATAATTTCCAGATATTTTTTGGAGATTCCCTGCCGTTCTGCGATATCTTTCAAGGGAATGAATCCTTCCTCTCGATGTTCTGCAAGATCCAGCATGACTCTGATTGCGTAGCGTCCTTTTGTAGAAATCATGTTCCGTTACTCCTTTTATTTGCCTATTATACCGCAGGGTAAATAGGTGGAGTGAAAATGATTTTAATAACCTATTGACATAGTAGGCGAATAGGGGTAAAGTAAACACATCAAGCTGAACGAAAGGGGGCTAAGGAGATGAAGCAGATCGTTAAAACAAACCAGATGATTCTCATGTGTTGCCGAATGCTTAACTCCCGGGCCTGTACGATGACGGAGACGTTCGGCTGGCAGTCTGTGCGTCTTTCCATAATGTAATTACGCGTATTACATGCGTTTTGCATATGTCATATGCCCGGGAGCGAACATAACGGTTGGTTCCCGTTTTTTGTTGAACTGAAACTGCTTGAAAGAGGGAAAGAAAAATATGACAGATTATAAATTTGAGACATTGCAGCTTCACGTAGGACAGGAACAGGCAGACCCGGCAACAGACGCAAGAGCAGTACCGATCTACCAGACAACTTCCTATGTCTTCCATAACAGTCAGCATGCGGCAGATCGGTTTGGACTGGCGGATGCAGGAAATATCTACGGGCGTCTGACAAACTCAACACAGGATGTCCTGGAAAAACGGTTAGCTGCTCTGGAAGGCGGCAGCGCTGCACTGGCTGTCGCTTCCGGTGCGGCCGCGATCACGTATACGATTGAAGCACTTGCCGCAAATGGCGGACACATTGTTGCCCAGAAAACAATCTATGGCGGCAGCTATAACCTGCTGGAACATACGCTTCCTCAATATGGAGTTACAACCACGTTCGTAGATGCACATAACCTTGCCGAAGTAGAAGCCGCAATCAGAGAGAACACGCGTGCCATCTATCTGGAGACTCTTGGCAATCCAAACAGTGATATTCCGGACATTGACGCAATCGCAGAAATTGCACACAGGCATGGATTGCCGCTGGTCATTGATAATACGTTCGGTACACCGTACCTCATCCGCCCGATTGAACATGGCGCAGATATCGTTGTTCATTCTGCTACGAAGTTCATTGGCGGCCATGGTACCACTCTTGGTGGAATTATCGTAGAATCCGGCAGATTTGACTGGAAGGCCAGTGGAAAGTATCCAAATATCGCGGATCCAAACCCAAGCTATCATGGTGTTTCCTTCTATGAGGCAGTGGGACCGGCAGCCTTTGTTACCTATATCCGGGCAATTCTGCTTCGGGATACCGGTGCCACGATTTCACCATTCAATGCATTCCTGCTTCTGCAGGGTGTGGAAACACTGTCACTACGGTTGGAACGTCATGCGGAGAACACAAAGAAAGTAGTGGAGTACCTGCAGAATCATCCGAAAGTTGAGCACGTAAACCACCCATCTCTGCCGGATCATCCGGATCATGAACTGTATGAGAAATACTTTCCAAATGGAGGTGCTTCTATCTTCACGTTTGAAATCAAAGGTGGGCAGGAAGAAGCCTGGAAGTTTATTGACAATCTTAAGATCTTCTCGCTGCTGGCAAACGTGGCAGATGTAAAGAGCCTGGTTATCCACCCTGCATCCACCACCCATTCTCAGCTTTCCAAAGAGGAACTGCTGGATCAGGGAATCAAACCGAATACGATACGACTTTCAATAGGTACGGAACACATTGATGACATCATTGCAGATCTGGAACTTGGATTTGCGGCAGTGAACTGACAGGAGGATAGAAAACATGAGTAAGATTTACAAAAGTGCAGTTGAATTGATCGGAGGTACACCGCTGGTCGAAACCGTAAACCTGGAACAGGAACTTGGCCTTGAGGCGACTGTGTTAGTGAAGCTGGAGTATTTTAACCCAACTGGAAGTGTGAAGGATCGTATCGCCAAAGCGATGATTGAAGATGCTGAGGCAAAGGGCGTTCTGAAAGAAGGTTCTGTCATTATCGAACCTACCAGCGGCAATACAGGCATTGGATTGGCATCGATCGCAGCCGCTAAAGGCTATCGCATCATTCTTACCATGCCGGAAACCATGAGTGTAGAGCGCAGGAATATTCTGAAGGCATATGGGGCAGAACTTGTTCTTACGGAAGGTGCCAAGGGTATGAAAGGCGCAATCGCAAAAGCAGAAGAACTTGCGAAAGAAATAGAAAACAGTTTTATTCCCGCTCAGTTTGATAATCCGGCAAACCCGGCAATTCACAAGGCAACGACGGGACCTGAAATTTGGGCAGATACAGATGGAGCTGTTGATATCTTTGTGGCAGGAGTTGGAACGGGTGGAACTGTAACCGGTACAGGTGAATTTCTGAAAGAGCAGAAGGCATCCGTTCAGGTTGTGGCTGTGGAACCTGACAGCTCTCCGGTATTGTCAGAAGGGAAAGCGGGACCGCATAAGATTCAGGGGATCGGTGCCGGATTTGTGCCGACTGTATTGAATACAAACGTATATGACCGGGTTGTCAGAGTGACAAATGATGATGCGTTTGCCGCATCCCGCCTGCTCGCGCGAAAAGAAGGGATCTCCGTTGGCATCTCATCCGGTGCTTCACTGAAAGCTGCACTGGATCTTGCCAGACTGCCCGAAAACAAAGGAAAAGTCATTGTCGCGTTACTGCCGGACAGTGGCGATCGCTATTACTCAACAGCGCTGTTTACAGAAGAATAATTAATTGTTCCCCTCGGTTATGGACTGTCTTACCAGATTGGCAAGGCAGTCTTTTAAAAAACACACCCTGGTCAAGGTGTGTTCGTGATCATTTGCATTCCTTCAGAATCTCACAGAGAATTTCATAGGCGTCATCGAAGGACTGCAGCTCAAGACGCTCATCCGGTGAATGAATCGCTTCAGAGATGGGCCCAAATGTGATGATATCCATCTGTGGATCAAGGCCTTTTACAATACCGCATTCAAGGCCGCCATGGGTAGCTATTTCCCGGTATTCAAAGCCATGATGTTCGACAACTTCTTTCATGATGCGACGGAGGTCGGAATCCGGAGAATACGCCCATCCGGGATATCCTTCTGGAATGACATGTTCCAGATGAAGCAGATCAGCTAATACATGCAGCTTATTGCAGGTATCATTTCGGCAGCTGTCATCCGCTGCACGTACAAAGATCTCATAAGTTACGGTATCATCCTGTTCATAGATAACCCCAAGGTTCAGCGAAGACGTAGTAAGACCTTCAATTGCCATTGATTTATGAAGGAGTCCATGCGGCATGAGATAGATAAAGTCGATCAAACGGTCAGACAGGGACTGTTCAAAGCAGGAAACAGCGGTTCCGCTGTTCTGCAGAGTAATCGCAACATCCGGATCACTGAACTGCAGCTCCTGCTTAATAGCCTGGATACTGGCCTGGATGATGCGTTCCAGCGTTTCCTGTGGTGTATCCGACACGAAGCAGAACGAGGATTCTCTTGGAATGGCATTTTCTTTTAAGCCGCCTTTCAGTGATGTCAGTGTAATATGTGCGTCCTGCAGGATTGCTTCCTTCAGGATGCGTGCAGCGATGGTATTGGCATTGCCGCGTTCCTTGTCAATCATGCCTCCGGAATGACCGCCGATCAGGCCTTTAACACGCAGCTGATAAAGTGGCAGACTGCAGGATACAAGCGTAATTGGCTGCATAATTCTGACACTGACTGCACCGGCACAGCTGGTTTCTGTGACGGAAACACCATTGCCATCCAGGGAAATATAACGATGTCCATGCAGATCCTCGGCACTTAATTCAGCAGCACCAAGCAACCCGATTTCTTCCATGGTAGTAAAGATGCATTCCAGCGGCGGATGCGGTAAGGAATCATCCTCCAGGATTGCAAGCATGTAGGCAGCACCGCTGCCATCATCTGCGCCAAGTGTTGTGCCTCTGGCTGTCAGCCAGCCATCTTCCACATAAAGGTCTAAAGGGTCTTTTTCAAAATCATGATCGCTATCGTCGTTCTTCTCGCAGACCATATCAATATGTGCCTGCAGAATTACGGGTTCACTGTTTTCGTATCCGGCAGAAGCAGGTTTATCAATCAGTACGTTATAGACATGATCCTGCTTGTAGGAAAGGTGATGATCTTTCGCAAACTGGCAGATATAGTTGCTGAGGGCTTTCTCATTGCGTGATCCGTGCGGGATTTTGGAGATTTCATTAAAGTAGTAACAATACCGTTTCTTCAAATCGAAATTCATAAGCATTTCCTTTCCGGCTATAGATTCAACATACCGCATTCTTCTGCTTTCCAGCAAGAAAAGATTAACGAAGGGTTCTGTTTCGAGCCGCCACATTGTATTATTATTTAGCTATGGATGTATACAAGCAGTTTAGGACCAAGATATATACCGTAATCGGATTGATCATCGCAATCCTGATTGGTCTTTTCATATTGAATTTCAAAGGCTGTGACTTCAAGTGTCCTGGCTCAAAGCCAAAGCCGACACCAACACCGGAGCCAACTGTGGTTCCAACGCCAACTCCGACTCCGGAAATCACTCCAACACCGGAACCGACAATTGTACCAGCTGAGGTAGATCTTGAATCCGATGATTCCATCACCAGATATGTATCGGTGACACATTTACTGCCGGAAACCTATGTTCCTGCCGATCTGCGGGATGTGAACGTTCACTCGGCAGCGACGAAGCAGCTGCGGGATGAGGCGGCAGGAAAACTGGAGGAAATGTTCCAGGCGGCAATTGATGATCACATTTACCTGAAGCTTGTGGATGGTTATCGTTCCTATCAGGAACAGAAGGATCTCTTCAGCTACTATACGCAGGTACGCGGAGCTTACTATGCATCGGTTGTAGATGATCATCCGGGAGGAAGTGAACATCAGCTGGGGCTGGCTGCGGATATCGGATGCTGGAACGGAGCCTGTGAACTGGCGTACTGTTTCAAGGATTATCCAAACTACAAATGGCTTCAGGAGAATTCCTGGAAGTATGGATGGATCGAACGCTATCCGGAAGGAAAACAGTCGATCACCTCAATTGTCTATAGTCCATGGCATTACCGCTATCTGGGCCTTGAGGAGGCGCAGAAGGTTTATGAAAGCGGATTAACCATGGAGGAATACTATAATATTCAGTAACTGAAAACCTGCAGAAACAACGGCTGTATTCTGCGGGTTTTTCGAAGGAGGAGCTATGAATCAGATCAAGTGTCCGAATTGCGGAGAAGTGTTTACCATTGATGAGTCAAACTATGACTCGATAGTGAAACAGATCCGTGATCATGAATTTGCGGAAGAGATTTCCCGTCGGGAAAAGGACTTCAAAGAGAAGCTGGATGCGCAGGTTGCTTTAGTGAAAGCAACTGAAGAGAAAGACCGCACGGAACAGGCAAACCGTCAGAAGGCAGAAATCGATCGTCTCCAGCATGAAAATGAACTGTTGAAATCTCAGTATGACGCAAAAATCGTAGAAGAGCTGGCTAAAAAAGAAAAAGAGGCTAGCGAAGCACTGGCGGCTTCGAGAATACGCATCTCTCAATTGGAAACGGATCTGAAGTCTGCTCAGAAAACCAGTGAGGCAAAACTGGAGGCGGAACTGGAAAAGAAAAACAGTGAACTGAGTACATTGAAAACACAGCTTGACGCAAAGGAAACAGAGAAAGCACTGGCAGTTGAAACGGCGCTATCCAAACTGAAGGAATCCAAGGATGAAGAAATCCGCAAAATTCAAAGCAGACTGGATCAGACAGTAAGTGAAGCAGAACTGAAACTGAATAACTTGAGAGAATCCTATGATGAAAAACTTCAGAGTAAGGATAAGGAATTGATTTCCAAGCAGGAACTGGTTGATTACTACAAAGATCTGAAGACAAAACTGTCCACGAAGATGGTTGGTGAAACACTGGAACAGCACTGCTCGGTGGAATTCAACAAAAACCGGATGGCAATGTTTCCAAAAGCCTACTTTGAAAAAGACAATGATGCCCGCACAGGATCCAAAGGCGACTTTATTTTCAAAGACTACGATGAAGATGGATTGGAATACATCTCCATCATGTTTGAGATGAAGAATGAAAATGACACCACAGCGACAAAGCATCGCAATGAAGACTTCTTCAAGGAACTGGATAAAGACCGCAACGAAAAGGGATGTGAGTATGCCATTCTGGTTTCCCTGCTGGAACGTGATAATGAACTCTATGATCAGGGAATCGTCGATGTATCGTATCGGTATCCCAAAATGTATGTAATCCGGCCACAGTTCTTTATTCCGATCATTACATTGCTGAGCAATGCCGCAAAGAACTCCGTTGAATATAAACGGCAGCTGCTGGTGGAAAAGAATAATAATCTTGATATCACACACTTTGAAGAAAACATGGAAGAGTTCAAGAAAGCATTTGGCCGCAATTATGAACTGGCTTCCAGAAAGTTCACTGAAGCAATCGAGGATATCGATAAGACAATCCGGGATCTGGAGAAGACCAAAGCCGCATTGCTGTCATCAGAAAATAATCTGCGTCTTGCCAATAACAAAGCACAGGATCTTTCCATTAAGAAACTGACAAAGAATGCCCCATCGCTCGCAGAGAAATTTGCGGAAACACGTAATAAGGGAGAAGCATAAATGGAATTATTCGATTCCCATGCCCATTACGAAGATGAGCAGTTTTCCAGTGATCGACATGAACGTCTTGAAGCACTGCGCAAGACAAATGTCAGATATCTTCTGAACTGCTGCAGCGATGTCAGTGTATTTGAAACGGTTCTGGAAATCGTTGCACAGCATGACTTTGTGTATGGAAGTATCGGCATTCATCCTGGGTGGGTGCAGGAGACCCCTGAGAATTATTTGGAGCTGATTCGTTCCGCACTTAAGCATGAGCGCATTGTGGCCATCGGTGAGATGGGACTGGATTATTATCTGAATCCACCGCATGATCTACAGGAGCGTATCTTTCGGCAGCAATTACAGCTTGCCAAGGAGCTGGATATGCCGGTTATTATTCATGATCGGGATGCTCATGAAGACTGCATCCGCATTCTGGAGGAATATAAACCGCAAGGGGGCCTCCATCGCTATGGCGGGCCGGTTGAACTGCTTCAGAAGGCATTCTCCTGGGGTATGTATGTGAGTTTCAACAATGATCTGACATATCCGGAATGGAGACAGCCTCATATTGACTGTCTTATGGCAACCCCATGGGAACGTATGCTTGTGGAAACAGACTGTCCGTTTGCGGCGCCATCGGAGCGAAGAGAGGAACGATGTGAATCTGGGGATGTAGCCAATGTAGTGAGCGTGATTGCAAGACGGCGCGGTGTTACAGAAGAGTTTGTCGCAGATGTAACAACAAAAAACGCAAAGAAGTTTTATCGGATAACCTAAAGAAAGCCCTCCGCTGGTATTTGCTGGAGGGCTTTTTACGCTTAGGACAGTTGAGCTCGAGGAGCGATTGTGTTTGTGGAATTTGGCTGATGCATCAGTTTCTTCCAGGAAGGAGAGAAAACATAATAGCCGATCATGCACAGCATTCCAAAGCAGAAGGATATTGGGAAACAGTACGGAATCGCATGTCCGCCGATAAACGTCGAGAGCAGATAGGCTGATGGAATACGTACTGCCCATAGCATCATCAGATTGATCACTGTGGTGTATTTCACACGTCCGGCCCCGTTGACGATACAGGAAATGCCGTTAAAGACAGCGTACATCCACTGACTCAGCAACATGATTGTTACGAAGTTTCCGGCCATCTTGAGAACTTCCGGATCAGATGTGAATAACCGCAGAATCTGCATCCGGATCAGGATAAAGAAGATGCCAAAGGAAAGCGTAATCAAACCGGAAAACAGAGGAATGCGGTATTGTCCGTCACGCAGCCGGTCAATCCGTCCGGCACCATAATTCTGTCCGGAAAAGGTTGTGGCTGCAGAAGAGATTCCGGTAATTGCCATATTGGCAATGCCATTGACACGTTCGGAGATGGACCATGCGGCCATGAAGACGGATCCCTGGTCAGTTGATCAGTGTCTGCGTAGCCAGATGACCAAAGGAGAACAGGGAGTTATTCAACCCGATTGGCAGTCCAATCGACAGAATGGAACGCAGCTCGCTTGCGACGATGCGAAGGAACAATTGATCAACACAGATCGTTCGGTTTCTGAAATTGCCATGATGACAGGATTTTCAAATGCGGATTATCTGTCATCTTCCTTTCATCGCCATGAAGGCATGACGCCGACGGTATTCCGAAAGGAAATTCGTTCAGATGACCGGCGCACCATAAAAAACGCCATTAACCGTTAATTGATTAATGACGTTTGGAACGGAATTAAAGCAGTGGAATATTGTGCTTCTCGCAGGCTTTGATCATTTCCTGCGGCCAGATGCTTGCCTGAACTTCACCGACATGTGCCTTATTCAGCAGCAGCATGCATAACCGGCTCTGCCCGATGCCGCCGCCGATTGTATACGGAAGTTCTTTCTTCTGTATCATCTGGTGGTATGGCAATGCGAGACGGCCTTCACAATGATTTGCCTTGCACTGGGCAACGATGGAGTTCTCATCTACACGAATGCCCATGGAAGAGATTTCCAGTGCCAGAGAAAGGCTTGGAAGCCAGAACAGCAGATCACCGTTCAGGTTCCAGTCATCATAGTCCGGTGCACGTCCGTCATGCGGATGATTGCTGCGACGAAGTGGCCAGCCGATCTGCTTGATGAATACACATCCTTTTTCGCGGGTGATTGCGGTTTCGCGGTCTTTGACAGACAGGTCCGGGTAACGATCTTCCAGTTCCTGGCTGGTGATAAAGAATACATCATCTGCCAGATGGCACACAGCCTGCGGATACTTGTACCAGACCTCATGTTCCATATGCTTAATGATTTTGAAGATCTCACGTACGGTGGCTTCCAGTGTTTCATCCGTGCGTTCTTTTTTTGTGATGACCTTTTCCCAGTCCCATTGATCAACATAGGCACTGTGCAGGTTATCCAGCAGTTCATCTCTGCGAATGGCGTTCATATTGGTATAAAGGCCTTCGTGTACGTCAAACCCGTATTTTTTCAGAGCGAAGCGTTTCCATTTCGCAAGTGACTGTACAACCTCGATGCGTTCTCCGCTCATCTCCTGCATTTCGAAGGAGACGGGACGTTCGATACCGTTGAGGTCATCATTCAAACCGCTTTTCTTTGTGACAAACAGCGGGGCACTGATACGGGAAAGATTCATTTCTTTTCCGAATTCTTTCTGAAAGGTGTCGCGGATATATTTGATCGCTTCCTGTGTTTCGCGAACGCTGAGAACGGGATCATAGCCCTTTGGAGTGATAACGTTCATACTTTAATCTCCTAATCTTCTAACAAGTATATCAATAACTTTGTTATTTGGTGTCAGAAATTTACATATTTGTTTCTGAAAGTATTTTCAACTATGTGACTGAAAAAGAGCCTGAAGCGGAACTTCAGACTCCTGATTATTCTAAGACTGCGCAAACTGAGAGTTGTACAGATTCGCGTAGAAGCCATTCTTTTCCAGCAGTTCCTCGTGGCTGCCAACTTCGACAATGTCACCGTGATCCATGCACAGGATGAGATCCGCATTGCGGATGGTAGACAGGCGGTGGGCAATCACGAAGCTGGTACGACCTTTAATGAGGTTATCCATTCCTTTCTGGATCAGAATCTCTGTACGGGTATCGACGGAAGAAGTTGCTTCATCCAGAATCAAAATTTTGGGATCACTCAGGATTGCACGGGCAATCGTCAGTAACTGTTTCTGACCCTGTGAGATATTCGTGGATTCCTCATTGATCACAGTGTTATATCCGTCCTCAAGGGTGCGAATGAAGTGGTCCGCATAAGCGGCATCTGCCGCTTTGATGACTTCTTCATCTGTCGCATTGCTTCGGCCATAACGGATGTTTTCCATAATGGTACCGGAGAAGAGCCATGCGTCCTGAAGCACCATACCGAAGGCATCACGCAGATCTTTGCGTGTAAGCTCTCTGGTATCAATACCATCAATATAGATAGAACCGCTGTTGAGATCGTAGAAGCGCATCAGCAGTTTGACGATGGTTGTCTTGCCGGCACCAGTCGGCCCGACAATCGCAACCTGTTTGCCTTCTCCTATATAGGCACTGAAGTCATGGATAACGATTTTATCCGGATTATAGCCGAAACATACATTCTCGAAGGAGACGGTTCCCTTGACGCTGATCTCACCGGATTCATCGCGAATGGATACCGGGTTGACAGGATCAGGTGTTTCTTCCGGGCTTTCCAGAAATTCAAATACACGTTCTGCAGCAGCAGCCGTACTTTGGAGGATATTCATCATCTGTGCTGTCTGGGTAATCGGCTGGTTGAAGGAACGCACATACTGAATGAATGCCTGAATGTCACCAATTGCCAGTCCGTTGTGAATAGACAGGTAGCCTCCCAGCACACAGCATCCAACATAACCAATGTTGCCGATAAAACTTGTGATCGGCATCATCATTCCACTCATGAACTGTGCTTTCCATCCGGCTTTGTACAGTGCATCATTCAGCTGATTGAAGGTATCAATGGATTTCTGTTCGCCATTGAATGCTTTCATCACAATATGTCCGCCATACATTTCTTCAATGTGACCATTCACATTACCGAGCGTTTTCTGCTGTGCTTTGAAGTACGGCTGAGAATGTTTGACAACAAACGCTGCGGCGATGCCGGATAACGGCACAACTATTAATGCCATCAGTGTCAGCTGCCAGGAAATGCGAATCATCATGTACAGAACGCCGATGATCGTAACGAGGGATGTAAAGATCTGCTGAATGGACTGATTCAGTGACTGTGAGACGGTATCGACATCGTTGGTTACCCGTGAAAGCACCTCACCATGCGTCAGCTGGTCAAAATATTTGAGTGGCAGACGGTTGATCTTTTCACTGATTTCTTTTCGCAGATTGTAGGTCACATTCTGCGTAACGCCTGCCATGAGCCATCCCTGAATATAGGAGAAGATCATAGACAGAATATAGATCAGAGAGAGGGAGCGCAGAATGGAGAAGATGCGATTAAAGTCTATGGATCCGCTGTTGGAATACTTTGCGATGAGACCTTCTGCCAGTGTTGTAGTAGCAGATCCAAGGATCTTAGGTCCGATGATGGAGAAGATCGTGGATGCGATCGCAAAGACAATAATGACTGTCAGCTGAAGAGTATAAGGGCGAAGGTAATGAAGCAGTTTGACAATAGTGCCGCGGAAATCCTTGGCCTTGTCACCTGCCATC
>JAFWJY010000300.1 GCA_017514525.1 Solobacterium sp.
GAAACGATCGATGTGACGGTTGTACGCAGTGGTCAGGAACTTACGGTTCCGGTTGTATGCGAAAAGGCTGAGGATGGCTATCGCATTGGGATTCAGGGACCCGAACTTGAGCTGAAGAAAGTGACGCTGCTCAACTGCTGGGGCTATGGTCTCAAAGAGATGGCCTATCTGTTCCGTCTGATGGGCGACAGCATTCGTTCACTGCTCTTTGGTAAAAACCTGAATCAGCTGAGCGGACCGGTTGGCATTTACAGTGCGACTGAACAAAGTGTCAGCTATGGCCTGGTTGGCTATCTGTTACTGATGGCTGAACTCTCCCTTAGTGTAGGCATGATGAATCTTCTGCCGTTGCCGGTACTTGATGGCGGACAGGTTGTGATTACTCTGTTTGAAGCGATATTCCGTCATAAACTGAGCGAGAAGGTTAAGATCGGTCTGATGGGAGCCTGCTGGGTGCTGCTGATCGGTCTGATGGTATTTGTAACGTGGAATGATATTTCACGATTAATGCAATAGGATAGGAAGGATAAGAAGAAAACGTATGAAGACAATCTTAGTTACAGGAGGAACAGGATACATCGGATCGCATACCGTTACAGCTTTGATTCAGTCCGGCTACAACGTTATCGTTCTGGATAACCTCTACAACTCCAATGAAGCAGTTCTGGATCGCATTGAGACAATCACCGGCACAAAGCCGAAGTTTTACAAGGTCGATATCCTTGATAAAGCAGGACTGAAGCAGATCTTTGCGGAAAACAAAATTGATGCGGTGATTCACTTTGCCGGTTATAAAGCCGTTGGAGAATCGGTACAGATTCCGCTGACGTATTACGAAAACAATATTTCCGGTTCCATCAATCTGTATAAAGCGATGGCAGAAGCAGGCTGTAAGACGCTGGTATTCTCCAGCTCCGCAACCGTTTATGGGGCACCGAAATCGGTTCCGATCAAGGAGGATTTCCCAACCCATACAACCAACCCGTATGGCAGTACCAAACTCATGAATGAAATGATTCTGGCGGATGTCTGTACCTCTGACCCGGAATGGAGCGTATTGCTGCTTCGCTACTTCAATCCGATTGGAGCGCATCAGAGCGGTCTGCTTGGTGAAGTTCCAAATGGCATTCCGAATAATCTGGTGCCGTATATTGCAGGGGTTGCCAATGGCACACTGGAATACCTGCGTGTCTGGGGCAATGACTACCCAACACCGGATGGCACCGGCGTACGTGACTATATCCATGTAGTAGATCTGGCAGACGGTCATATTGCCGCAGTTAAATATGCCCTTGAACACAAAGGCGTTGATTATATCAACCTCGGCACCGGCAACGGATATTCCGTTCTTGAAGTTCTCCACGCTTATGAAAAGGCATGCGGAAAAGAGCTGCCATATCAGATCATGGACCGTCGCCCGGGTGATATCGCAGAATGTTATGCAGATACCGAAAAGGCAGAACGGCTTCTGCACTGGAAGGCAAAGTACAACATTGATGAGATGTGCCGTGATTCCTGGAACTTTACGGTAAAGAATCCAGACGGCATCAAATAAACATAATGAAAGCGGTGAGCTGAATGCTTACCGTTTTTTATTAAGCTGCGGCCTATTAAAACCTGTGACCCGATAAACCCAAAAAGAAAGGACCCGATTGGATCCTTTCAAGTGTTTCTAGAATTGCTTATTCCGGATGGAAGTTACCTGCTTCATCCCACCAGCCGTGGAGATACCATTCCGGATCGCTGTAGTCGATGCTGTCTTCCTGCCATTCACCCCAGTCTTCATCACCGCTGCCATACTGATGGCCTTCACAGTAGACGGTAGGAGCGTTGTTCGGAGCAGCATATTCCCATTGACCACCGCACCAGTCCTGTGCCAGCTGACCGCTGTTCGTACATACCCAGTATTTCTGAATGCCGACATCTTCAGCAGAGAA
>JAFWJY010000301.1 GCA_017514525.1 Solobacterium sp.
AAGTGACTGGCATTTTTATGTTTGAGAAGATCCTCAATATCACTCATAAACCGGGCTGTTTCACCGTCTGGATTCCAAGTGTAGTTTCTCTGATATACCGGTATCACAAACTGTGATCCCATCGTTGATTTTATAAAGTCCGAAACATTCGTCCGAACGGGCTGTTTCATCATGTAAAGCTGTCCTTCCTTAAATACCCGAACATTTTAACATATGTATCACTTAAAAAAGGGCTGTACGCCCTTTCTGCTGTATTAATCCTGAAGCGGAGTGACCTTGTTCGGGTTCATCTCATTATTGATTGCCATACCTGCAATCTTCCATGTTCCGCCGACATTCAGGAATGTCATCTGATAGCCGCCGTTCCATGTCCGGGAAACCTCACCGTTGCTGGCATAATAATCAAATGTTACAAATCCAACCATGGAATCCTCACTCTGCTGAATGATGTTGAACGCATTCTGGTTGGAAAAACTGCTGGTACCGTGTGCGGTAAACCACTGATTCTGAACACCGGATACACGGCTGTACCAGTCGCTTGCCGTAATGGAGACTGCCGCAACCTGACCAAGGCTGGCTTCCTGTGCCGGGAATTTCGCACAGATTATCGCATCATCGATCATTGTCTGTGCAAGCGAGGAGTCTGTGGCTGTTTTTCCGACTAAGATATGTCCGGTCAGAACATCGGTCAATGTTCCATAGCCGCTTTCCCCTGCCACTTCGATTACAGGTTCACCAAGCAGATTGCTCAGTTCATAGACATCTACACGCGGTGCCTGACTCTGATCGCGAAGACCCGAGAAATTGCTGGCAGCGGTGTTTTCCTCCAGCAGGTACTCCGAACCGACCTCAACACCGTTGGCGGTAATCTTGAGCCCGACTGGAACTTCGATCACATAATCCTGATCCCCGCTGAATACGGTCGAAGCCATCCACTTGCCGTCTGAAGCCTTGATCAGCTTCAGTGTCGCAAGGAACTGTTTGTTGTAGTACAGCTTATAATCTTTCGATCCATCCGTATTGTCGAGACCGGTATATTCAATATCCGATGTATTGACGCCCTTATAGATCTCCTCCAGTTTGGCAATATAGTCCGCTTTGGAGTTGATGTGCGGGCTGACGACCATGGAGTCTTCGTAAATCCCATCAAAGTCTTTGTCTTTGATATGTCCGAAATAGGCAGAGATGGCAGATTCCGGCAGCGCCGCTTCGGCTTCTGCAAATTCCTTTTTCGCCTTGCTGATCTTGGTAAAACCAATCAGGCACATAATGACCGCCGTCAGAACAATAACGGCAATTCCGATTCCCTTCTTGATCCGCATATCAGTTATCCCCCTTAACAAGGAACACAGTCGGAAGATTTCTGGAACCGTACATCGACACCGGTGTGTTCACATATTCACCGTCGTAAATCATCGCAGAGGAGTTGCCTCCGTCAAGATTGGCTGCATTTACCGCATCATTGGCCTGGAAGATCTTGATGACATCTTCATAAAGTGCTCCGAAGCTTGTCGGTCCGCGGCCGTCAATAACCAGCAGCATGAATGTTCCATCACTGCGCTGACCGATGGCAGTACGCGGATTCAGCATGCCAAGGTTGTCGGTTCCTTCTTTGAAGACAACCTGATAGTTATTGATAAATACAGGTCCGAATGTAACAGCTTCCTGGATTCCCCATTCCAGACATTCATTGCCGGTTGCGTTGGCACAAAACAGCTTTCCGTCTTTGGTAATGCCGACCATGCCAAGATAAGTATTGGGATTGCCGTATACCAGTTTTCCTTCGTGAATAACAATTCCCTGCGGAATGGAACCGTTCCCGTGGCCGCCGTCATCCTGGAAGCCGCCGCCATTGATTCCGCCAAGCGCATGATACATGCTCACATACTCATCCAGTGACGGAGCTGCAGCTCCGGATCCAAGATACGGATTGACCGCTACCGAAATATCGGACGGATTATGAACAAGCATCATATATCCTTCATAGGTACTTCCGTAAACCGGAATGATTTCGATATCTTTTTCCGGATTGCCGGTGCCGGCCGGATTCTGAGCAGTCTCATCAACAGAGACAGTATTGTCGCGAATATTCTCAAGCTGCTCATCGGTATAGAACAGCTTTACCAGCTTGTATTCCGTTGAATCCATGTCCAGATCACGAATCTGTTCGCGGCTGTAGGCAACTGCTGCCCCTGCATACTTTTCCTTGAGATAGAAATATTCTGTTGTTAAAAAACCAATCAGAACGGTCAGAATAACCAGCAGAACAAGCGCAAGGAGACTCATTCCGCCGCGTTTTTTCTTT
Organism: Solobacterium sp.; assembly: GCA_017514525.1. Taxonomy (GTDB): domain Bacteria; phylum Bacillota_I; class Bacilli_A; order Erysipelotrichales; family Erysipelotrichaceae; genus Bulleidia. The sequence goes on from JAFWJY010000301.1 coordinate 2,306, forward strand.
TTCGCCATGAAAAACCCCCGTTTTTATTCCTGCTTATTATACCTTATAGAGTCGTTATTTCTTTTAAAAATAAAAAGGTGAAATTTGTATTGTTTTTTAAAATCCGGTGTGGTACTATCTAAAAGCTGATGGCGCGTTGGTGAAGCGGCTTAACACACCGCCCTTTCACGGCGGCATTCACGGGTTCGAATCCCGTACGCGTCACCATTTTCTTTTTAGGGGTGTCGTACAATGGCAGTACATCGGTCTCCAAAACCGCTGATGGGAGTTCGATTCTCTCCACCCCTGTCGAAAACCGCAGTCAATGCGGTCAATGGCGTAAACCCAAAAATGGGTGAGC